>DATEIL010000107.1:0-2765 GCA_035279085.1 Nitrososphaera sp. | reverse complement strand
GTTGTTGTTTTCGCCATTATCCGCAGCCCCCGACACTGCTCCTGCTCTCGCTGTTGTTGATGATGGTGTTGTTGTCCCTACTGCAAATACTTCTAGTACAATTATTTCTCTTGCTAATTCTACTGACATGAATTCCACCATCGCTCTTGTAACGGATAATAACTCGACTGCGGGAGACGGCCTGGCCGAGCTTGGAGAAAGCGATGCCGATGATGTGCCGTTTGTCAATGCGACGGGGCTTGCTGAAGTCGCAGGCATTGTGCTTATCAATGAAGTCGAACTCAATCCAGAGGGAAGCGATTCCGGCAGCGAGTGGATTGAGCTGTACAACCCCGGCGAGATCCCCGCCAACACCACAGGGCTTGCTATTAACGCCTCGGAGACTACGAGAGTAGAGATGCCCAAAGACATTACCGTGGAACCTGGAGAAACTCGGGTAATCTCTCTTGAGAATGTCAGCCTCCCAAACGTAGTCGAGATGCTGACTCTTGTCAATTCTTCGAGCGGTGAGGTGCTTGATTCAACCCCGTCACTTGTTGACAGGACCGACGATGACAACACGTGGCAGAGGATCCCAGATGGAAACGACGAGTGGGAATTCCGGGAGCAGACACAAGGGAACCTGAACGATCCGGATTCAGCGGACTCTAACAACACAGTAGGGGCCAGTGCCAGCAACCTCTCCGACAGTTGCATCGGCAACGCAGGCTGCGTCCAGGGAATTGCGATTCGAATAGTCGATGGCAATACCCTGTATGTCATCTCCGACGGCGAAGTATACAAGGTTGAACTGGCACTAGTTAACACGCCCGAAAGGGAGGACGAGCGGTTCATAGAAGCGACAATGTTTACCAGGAGCCTCTGCCTTGGAAGCCCGGTTCTAGTTGACCAGGACGACGGTCAGCTTGTATCCGACGGCAGTGTTATCGCAACTGTATACTGCTCGTCGATAGGGCTGAACGAAGAATTGCTAGACAACGGCTTTGCATCTCTTGATGCAGACAAATGCGGGACGAGCGAGTTCGCTCGCACAGAATGGGCACAGCAATACGGCTGCTAGGCAGCATCACGGGTAGTCGTTGTGGTGGATGTGGTAGTGGTGGTGGCAGTAGTAGAATTATCATCTTCCTCTTCGGCGGTAGAAGGATTGATCTTTACGGTGTATGCTCGCCTTGCCTCTATGACGTTTATCTGTTCATGGAAAAGCCTTTTCATGCCTGCCATCACGTCTTCCTGGCGCTCGAAGGGTTTCTGCCTAGTTTCGTCCATGATTCTGTTGAAATTGCCGACGATCTGCTGAGCCAAGTCGGACAGCCGCTGGCCGTTGTGCTGCGGGATGGATTGAAAATCGGCAAGAAAGCTTGACTCTTCGGCTTTCTCTAGTCTCTGCACGTCCGCCTCCTTTGCCCGCATCTCATCCTCTTGGGTGGGATATGACGACATTACTGCTAGGATTTAGGCAGTTATTGCTTTAAAAAATATGCGAACAAATTTCTACAGGTAGAGCAACTCGCTTTCATTCACCCTGACAGGAGCTGCAGGCGCTATAAGCGACTTTATGTTGGCGCAGCACTGGAGGAACTTGATCCCCTTGTGTGTGGTGCGGTAAACCTGGTTGTTTTCTGTGTCAAGCACGGCATCAAGCAGGCTGTTGTGGAGGAGAGTATTGAAGTAAAAGTTCATCTGCTCAGAGCTGAGGTTTGCCTTCGCCATGATGTGCGTCTTTTTGACTCCGCCTGTCGCAGAGACAAGGATATCATGTATGATATCGAGTTTGCTTCGATTCTTTAGCTTTTGCAAGGATCCAGTTGAGTTCAAAAACCCGCTCTTTATGAATAATATGGTGTTAATTTCGGAATCCTATCTACATTTTACAATTATAGATAATGCATGTTTTATGATACTTGCACCACAGTATGCCTCGTGGATATATTAATACCGCGCATCATGATTAATTGAAAACCTTATATCGCAATTTTCTCTTGAACGACCCATGAAGCGTGTAGAGGCAATTATTGCTGCCGAGAAGGTTAGCGCCGTCAATGACGCATTAAAGAAAGCAGGAGTAGGGGGGACTACGGTTCTTGACGCAAAGGGAAGGGGCAAAGGAGAAAAACCGCAGGTTCAGACCGGCAGGGGCACAAAGAGGCTAGCGGCTGAATTCTCCGTAAGGGCAAATGTCGTAACCGTGGTGGACGATTCCGAGGTTGAGAAGGTAATCAAGGCGATACTTGACACGGCAAGCACAGGCTCGTCCGGAGATGGAAAGATCTTTGTTTCAAACATCGCCGATGCTGTAGACATTGGGACAAAGAAACATGGCCAAGTAGCCATAGTCTAGCCAGTCTTTTTGCCAAAGAATTTTTTGGTTTCACCCATCGCCAGTACGTCCGCCGCTGCCACCTTTACCACCATGGGAAGGTCGCACACTGCCTTTCCAATGGCCAGACACTGGCGCTGCGGGAGCGTCCTTACAATTGACCGGATGGTGTCATTGTCGACCAGTGAAACCTTGGAGATCTTGTCAAGGTCGCTGTCGTTTGTAAAATTAAAGAGGAAAATGTTGTCGACCTGACGGTAGATCCCATCGCTTATTGCATCCGGCTGGTTCGTGATAAAAGTGGTATAGATACCAAAATGCCTCATTCGAGTAATGATGTCCTCCCAGTACGTTTCCCTGATGTAGAGATGCGCCTCCTCTGCAAACAGGAAAATTGGCGGGATTGACCTGCGCTCAAGGAGGTCTACTACCTTGCTAAGGACCA
>DATEIL010000106.1:0-3930 GCA_035279085.1 Nitrososphaera sp. | reverse complement strand
CACTCATTAACCGTAAGGATTGTATGGTTGAGCGTGCCAACAGCTGCCCTGCTTACGATAATTACCGGAAGTCCGGTTAGTTCTACAAAATCCACCACAGAAACTCCCTTCGCGAGTGGCACTTGAATGCCTCCTATTCCCTCTACTATGAGGAAGTCATGTCTGAGTGAAAGACCCTTCAATGACTTGATGATGTTCTGCATCACTGGCGGGCTCTCTCCGGTTAGAACAGATGCCATCAATGGCGACGCGGGCACGTCATAGTATGATGGGTTGAGCTCAGAGTCGATCTCTTTGACACCTGCGGCTTTTGCCAGCATTGCGACATCTTCGGACCTATACTTTTTCGAAAAAGCGGACGCTCCCGTCGCGAAAGGCTTCATGACCCCTACATCGATCTTTCTCTTCCTCAAGACCCATGCAAGGCCCGCCGAAAAAACTGTCTTGCCAATTCCCGTATCCGTTCCGGTGACAAAGACCCCTCGCATGGAAATATTATTAGTGGTAAGAATTGCACCTAGATTTAACTGAATTGAACCTTAGGGAGATTGACAAAAGATTTGTCTGGCATCCATATACGCAGATGCAGGATTGGCTCTCAGCCGATAGCCCTGTAATAGTACGAGGAGAGGGATTTCATCTCATCGACGCTCGGGGAAAGAGGTACGTCGACGGCACCTCAAGCATGTGGTGCAACGTCTGGGGACATGACACGAATCCAGTAACCAAGGCGATGCAGGCTCAATTGGACAAGCTGCAGCACTCTACACTTTTTGGGCTTGGGAACGAGACATCTGCTCTGCTTGCACAAAAGCTGGTCAAGCTCGCCAAGGGGCTTCACCGGGTATTCTATACAGATAACGGCTCGACGGCAATTGAGGCCTCCATGAAAATGGCAGTGCAGTACTGGAGAAACAAAGGAAGACCCCAAAAAAATGAGTTCTTGTCGCTGGAAAATGGCTACCATGGTGACACCCTCGGTACAATGTCCCTCGGTTACATCGAGAAGTTCTTTGGAGCATACAAGCCCCTCCTTTCTACAAAGGTGCACCGTATGCCTAGCCCGCTCCTACACCGGAGCGGCCATACCGATGAAAAATCCCTAGTCCAGCACTGTCTGGCAGAGACAGAAGCATCGTTAGAAAAGCATGGAAAAAAGTGCGCGGCCCTTGTAATGGAAAGTGGCGCCCAAATTGCAGGCGGTGCAATAATCTATCCACGGGGCTTCCAGAAGGAGATTTCGCGCCTTTGCCACAAGTATGATGTTCTGCTGATACTTGACGAAATTGCCACAGGATTTGGCAGACTAGGGAATTTGTTGGAATACTCTGCACAGGAGTCAAGGCCTGACATTGCATGCTTTGGAAAGGCACTGACAGGCGGGTATTTTCCCTTGGCGGTCGTCCTTGCGACAGATGACTTATTTCAGGCATTCATGGGAGAGTATTCAGAGGGCAAGCAGCTGTACCACGGGCATACGTTTACCGGCCACCCTGTCGGATGTGCAGCCGCTCTGGCAAACATTAAACTCTATGAAGAACGACACTTGCTGCAGAAAATAGCGGAAAATTCCCGGTTTATTGCGTCAAGACTTGATGAATTGGCTCAGTCACCTCTGGTTGCTGACATTCGCCACAAGGGCATGCTGGCCGGCATTGAGCTGGAGTCAAATGGGAAGCCGATAGTCAAAGTAGGCAACGATAGGATAAACTATTTCATAATGAAGGAATCCCTGAAAAGGGGAGTTTACCTCAGGGCACTTGGGAACATAATGATGGTCATTCCTCCTCTCGGTATTGGCAAAGGCGACCTTGGCATGGTGATGGACGTGCATACGCAAATCCTGAAGAAGATAGAAAAGTCACTGTCTCATTGAGCGGAGTTCCTTATACAGCGTGGCCTTTGAGACGCCGAGGTTCTTTGCTATCTTTGCCTTGGAATAGTTTTCGGCAAGAAGTGTAACTAGTTGATTCTTATTTATCACCTTCTGGGGTCTGCCAATTCCCTTTCCAGCGGCGCGTGCACGGACCATGCCGTCCCGGGTCCTCTGGACGAGCATTTCGCGCTCGCGCTCTGCCACCCATGTCAAGATCCCGATCATTAGCTTTCGTATTCCCGGCTCAGTCGATTGCAGAAATGACTCGCGGGGCGAGCAGGATATCAACGGCGCGTATTGCTCGATAGCCTTGACCGCGTCAAGGGTGTCCCAGAAAGTCCTGCCGACGCGGGAGAGCTCGTATACCAAGACCGCGTCGACCTGGGCGTCTTTGACAAGTTCCATCAGTTCGGCAAAGCCCCTTCTGTGCGTGGCCGGTATCTTGCCACTTACAGCTGAATCTTCAAAAAAGTCAAGAATCTGGTAATTTTGCTGCTGGGCCCATTTTTCCAGTACAAGCCTCTGATTCTGAACTGTCTGCTCTTCAGTACTTACCCGCAGATATGCAAATGCATACTTCACTTACTGTCGACCGATGTTTTGCTTAATTGCAGCAGGGTCAAGAAAATTGTTCAAAAAGGGTAATCGCATTAAATGAACAGGGCGATGGGCAGACCCTTCAAAATAAAGGTAAAAAAATGATGTCACTTTTTGTGCCATCTGGAAAGGGGTCCTTTTCTATCCACCGGCGGATTTTTGGTTGTATACAACATTGGCGACGGATTTCGCAATTAACAAGCAATTGCCGAAGACTGGGATCATAAGTAGGTCAGCGGGTGTCGCATGGCTCCGGCTTGCGTGGACGTGCAAACATGAATTATGCATGGATCGCCAAATCTAGAGCCCGGATGGGGGCTTTTTCGGCCGTTTTTCGGCATTTTAGGTTGGCGGTGACCCAGTGATATGGGTGCCTGATAACCTGTCGCTGCTTCAAGGGTAGCCATACACCTACGTTTGCCGAATTTTGTGCAATATTTCAAAATTCGAGTTTAGCAACATTGCCTTTTCTGACATAGTTGTAAACCAAAGTTTTAATTAAGAGTGTACAGCATCGGCTAAGCTGATGCCGAATTCTGTCTTTATCAAAGAATGCATGGAAAAAGTTCTCCGGGGAGATTCAATTACGTTTGATGAAGCCATGCGCCTGATAGAGACTGACGATATTGTTGCGCTCGCAAACTGTGCAAATACGATTACCCGCAGGTTCAATGGGGATACGGTGGATGTCGAAGCACTAATCAACGCCAAATCCGGTCGATGTCCGGAGGACTGCTCTTTCTGTGCACAATCCACTTTCTACGACACGGGCATCAACAAGTACCCCCTCTTGCCTACAGAGACAATCGTAGAAAATGCACAAAGCGCCAAGGCGGCAGGGGCAACGAGTTTTTGCCTAGTTTGCGCATACAGGGAGCCCCCGGAGGCAGAATTTGAACAGATTTGCCGCACCATATCTGAGGTTCAGACACGCGTCGGAATCGAGGTAAATGTCTCGCTGGGCTTTATGAACGCCGAAAGGGCCAGGAGGTTGAAGGAACTTGGCGTAAAGCGCTACAATCACAATCTCGAGGCTGCAGAGACTTACTTTCCGAAAATCTGCAACACCCACAGTTTTTCAGACAGAGTCGCTACGGCAAGAGTGGTAAAGGAAGCCGGGCTCGAACTCTGCTCGGGCGGCATTATTGGGATGGGCGAGACGCAGAGGCAGAGATTGGAACTAGCATTTGCGCTTGCCCAGCTGCGTCCTGACGAGGTACCGATTAACATCCTTATTGCAAGAGGCGGAACTCCCCTCCAAGGATACGAATCAATCGACGCCATGGAAGCAATCAAGACGATAGCAGTCTGGAGGTTTGTCCTCCCAAAGACAATTCTAAAGATAGCAGGGGGACGAGAAGTCCATCTGGGCGATAACGAGAGGCTAGCACTGAAGGCAGGCGCCAACGGAATAATCACTGGAGGCTACCTCACGACGGGTGGAAACGAGCCCAACA
>DATEIL010000105.1:0-3646 GCA_035279085.1 Nitrososphaera sp. | reverse complement strand
AAAAGCCTGCTGTGGCGGCAGGTCCGGGAAAAATACGGGCCATCTATATCACTCCTCTCAGGGCTCTCAACAACGATGTCATGCGCAGGATAGTCAAATATGCCGAGTCAGACGGGCTTAGGGTCCTGATAAGGCATGGCGACACGACAACTGCCGCAAGAAAGAAAATCGTAGAAGACCCACCGGATGTCTTGATAACCACTCCCGAGTCGCTGGCTGTCGTGCTGACAAGCGAAAAGATGCTGTCTGCCCTGCAGGAGCTCCAGTGGGTGATTGTGGATGAGGTGCACGAGCTCGTTTCAAATGAGCGTGGGGCGCACCTGTCAATTGGCCTTGAGCGGCTGCAGGCCGCTTCTTCAAAGCACGTCTCTAGGATAGGCCTCTCCGCGACTGTCGGTAACCTCAAGCAGGCGGCCCAGTTTGTTTCGGGGACTGACAGGAGACATGCAGTTCTGGTCGATACCGCCAGCAGAGGCTATGAGATCGATGTAAAGTTCGTAAAGGGTTCACTCAACAATGTGGCGCATTTTGTGCTCGACTATGTAAAGTCAAACAAGGTAGAAGGATCAGTCCTGCTATTTACAAACACCCGTGACGAGGCTGAATACCTTGGAACCATCCTGAAGAACCAGGGAGAAGTCAAGGTGGATGTGCACCACGGATCCCTTTCAAAGGAAGTTCGGGAGGAGACCGAAAGCACGCTTAGGGCCGGCGAGGCAGGGATCGTGGTCTGTACAAGCTCGCTTGAGCTGGGCCTTGACATCGGCTCAGTAGACCTTGTTATCCACTATGGCTCTCCGCGCCAGGTGTCAAAACTAATGCAGAGAATAGGCCGCAGCAGGCACCGGCAGAGGAGTTTTGCCAAGGGCCTCATTGTTACAAACAATGCCGACGACGAGATAGAGGCCCTCGCGATAATCAGGAGGATGAAAAAGGGATCGATAGAGGAACAAAAGATGCATGAAGGCGCGCTGGATGTCATGGCGCACCACCTAGTCGGGCTGGCCATGCAGAGCCGCGAGCCAGTGCGGGTAGACCATGCACACGAACTTGTCACGCGCGCGCATCCATTTCGCATGATAAGCATGTTTGACGTTGAAAGCTGCCTGGATATACTTGCGGGCCACAACGTGATAAAGTACGACAGGGAGAACAGGACGTATGTCAGGAAAATGAAGGCATACAAGTACTATTTTGAAAACCTGTCAATGATCCCGCACGTACTGAAGTTCGAAGTCATTGACTCGCTTTCAAAGCGCAGAATAGGGACGCTTGACCAGCAGTTTGTCGGCGATTATGGCGAACGGGGGAACGTCTTTGTGCTAAAGGGCTCTCAATGGCGGGTTCTTGCAGTTGACGAGGGCAGGCTCGTGGTAAATGTCGAGCCCCTGCATGGCGCCGCCATAAACATCCCTTACTGGGTGGGTGAAATGATACCCGTGGATTACCTGACTGCCGAGGAAGTGGGCAATGTGAGGAACCAGGCGGTTTTAGGGCAGGTGACGCTGTCTACGCCCATTATGAAAGACACTGTCAATGCGCTCAAGGAGGTCCCGGATTCCTCAAGGATAGTTGTGGAGAGCCTGACTTCAAGGAACATGCAGGTGCTGCATTGCGCGTTTGGCTCAAAGGTAAACAATACCCTTGCATCGCTCCTGTCGACGATACTTTCTTCCCAGCTGGGATATGTCGTCGAGTCCCGGTCAGACGCTTACAGGATAATGCTGACTTCCAGCGCTCGGATAACCCAGGGAAGGATTGAAGCTGCGCTAAAGGATGTCTATGACTTGGAGCCTGTCATCATAGCGGCGCTAGCTGGAACGCACAACATCAACTGGAAAACATGGCAGACTGGAAAAAAATTCGGCATTGTCAGCAGAGAGGCAGTTTATGACAAGAAAATTGCCCGGATGATTTACGAGCGGTACTCAAAGACCCCTGTCAGCGCTGAGGCAATACGGGAGCTTATCCACGACAAGTATGACATCAAGCTGGCGCAGGTGATGTTGGATAGAGTCAAAGAAGGCAAGATAGGCATCAGCTGGCTCGAAGTCACCGAATTCTCTGACCTTGCCACGCCAATCGTAGAGCATTCAGGCAAGACTGCAAACGCCATGCCGCTGAGCGTGGAAAAAGGCGTGATCGAGCTGGTCAAAGAAAGGCTTGAGAGGACAAAGCATAGGCTGATTTGCATTCGCTGTGGCAAGTGGGAGCGCGTACTTGAAACAAAGGACATCCCGGAGACGATATCATGCCCAACCTGTCGGTCGCGTCTTATCACCGCCACCTTCTGGTCCGACGACGAAATGTCAAAGATAATCCGGGCCAAGCTATCGGGGGGCAAGCTGACCACTGAGCAAAACCACAGGTTTGAGCGGGCATGGAAGATGGCTTCACTAATCAACAATTTCGGCAAAAAGGCAATGGTCGTCCTCTCAGGCCACGGAGTCGGAGTAGACACTGCAGCAAGAATCCTGAGGAACCACATAGACGACGAGCAGATGTTCAAGAGCATCTACGAAGCGGAGAGGCAGTACGTCATTACTAGGGGATTCTGGAGCGAATAGCAATAGCAAGAGCAATAGTATTCGCAATACTACCAGTAAGATTTTTTTCAGGAAATCGGCTTGTTGCTCTTTGTCTTATGCCATATGTCGCTTACAACTTCAAGTACGGCTTTTTCCGCAGATCCACCGTAAGTTGACTCCCACAGCCGTGCCACGTACTCGCCGGCAGTATTTTTGTTCTCGAGCCGGGAGTCCAGTATGGACAAAAAGTCAGGCTTTACACCTAGATCTTCGAGCCCTTTTCGCGCAAATGAAAGCTGGTTTCTGACCGTCCTTGTGATGTCAAAGTGCGTCCTAGCGTGGAAACCAGACCGGACTACGGCCTGCCTCTCCTCCCTGACTGCTGCAAGCGGTCGCAGCTCCCTTTCATCATGGATCGCCCTGTGAAGATACCCCACCAGAAATTCAATCATGGCCATCATTGTCTTTGGAGTCGGCTGGACAGACATTACGCGGGTCTCCACCCTGTAGGCTCCGGTGTTGAGCCTCACCCGGGCGTCGTCGTGGCGCTCCTTGACCATTTCAAAATAGTCCTTGGCAATTATCGGCTTTCTGGACATGATGTAGTCGATATAGTCTTCAACTCCTCCAAGGTATTTTGCAATGCCGGGAAACCCGGAATTCTGCTGCTCCGTCTGATCGTAGAGATGGATACGCGGCTCGTGGATTGAAAAGACCCTGCCGGCAAAGAGCCTGCTGTTTGCGCCCAGAAGAATCACGGCAGGTATGAGGGTCAGGATATGGTTGAACATCGCAGCCGTGAAGCCGGGGTCCCTGCCTTGGAGATGAAGGTGAAAGCCCTGTATCGCTGTGGCGGCGTGGACCGGCCGGAAATGTATGCCATCAATTTCCACGTCTGGGAGCTTGCTCTGCCACCTTGCCAGTTGCGAGTACCTTGGCTTTTTTGTGATGAGGCCATCCTGGAGGATGTGGGGCGAGGGATTTGCGCCTAGGAATACCGGGAAGACTTCATGGCGATACGCCCTTCGCACGGTAAGATCCAGATGCTCGATGAATTCTTCAAACTGTGAGTTGAGCCGGAGCAGACTGTCAAATGACACCGGGTCTGTCTTGTATTC
>DATEIL010000104.1:0-3753 GCA_035279085.1 Nitrososphaera sp. | reverse complement strand
TCACCTTGCAACCTTGAAGTTTCTGCAGCGCGTCGCCGGGAAGGTCTCTGGTCACGTAGACGCTGTGCGTCACGGCAATCAATCAATCGACAGCGGTTATGAATTTTTAGAAAAGAGTAGCCCGGCCCAGATTCGAACTGGGGTCAAGGGCTCCAAAGGCCCCTATGCTTGGCCACTACAATCGGCAGAAGACTTGCATCTGCGTGTTCTTGCGTTCGTCTTCCTCTACCGGGCTTCCGGGCGTAAATTCACCTATCTGTCACATCTTTATAATCCTACGGAGGTCACGGCGTCAATCATCCTGTCGGTTGGATCTTCCATCCATTTGAGAATTCTTTCAGCCTTTCTCCTCTGCCGCACCTGGTATTTTTCGTCAGAGATCATGGTTTTTGCAAGCCTGACCAGCATCTTTGGCGAGGTGGCCTTTTTGACAAGTCCTGCCCTTACCAAGTACTTTTCTACATGATAGCTGAACGGAGTTATGGATATCGTAGGCTTGCCGATAAGCGCGGCTTCTGCAGTCATGGTTCCGCCTGCCCCCACAAACAGGTCCGCAGAACGAAGAAGCTCAGTTCCCCTCACAACTTCACGGAATACGTTGACCTTGGACCCGTAGCGCGCCTGAACCTCGTCAATTTGGTCTTGATATCTGCACAGAAATGAAATTTCAAATGAGTCATGGCATGTCTCTACAAAATGGTCGACAAAACTGGCAGTTCCGAGCCTCTTGTCCGCAATATAGGAAGCCTTGCTCTCTTCGAGCCGGACAATCACCCTTCGGTTCTTGCCATTGCGGCCATGGCCGCCATCGCCTGAACTTTGCTCACTTGACTTTTCGTGCTTTAGCCACGCCGCCGGGTCAAGCGCGCGGTACCTAGTGACAGAGCCATGCACTACGCCGTACTTTGACCAATCTGACGCAGGCACAACCCACGGGCAAAAGACCTTGCTTGCCAGCGGAATCGTAAGCCTTGCCACCGCCTCCGAATGTGGAGAATCGTTAAACACAAAATGCCTAATTCCAAGGCCAAATGCCACCCTAGCAGCCTCCGGGGAAGAAAAAGTCACTGCAACATCCGGGGCAAAGTCGTTTGCGACCTGGGCAAGCTCGTACGTCCTGCCTGCACTCATGCGGAGCTTGTCATAGCGGCCGGCTCCGCCATGCGCCCCAACCAGCTTCAAGTCAAGTTTTATCACCTGGGCAAGCTCTACTGCCTCCCTGTATTGCCTCGAGGTGCACAGCACCTCGTGACCAGAGCGCCTCAGCTGCTCAACTGCCCTCCTGAAGAACATGACCTGCTTTGGGGTCAATACGTCAAACCATACTTTCAACCAGGATTCTTTGCATCTAGGATTGGAAAAACCTTTTCTTTAACTACTCTTGTAGATAGGCTGAGTACAAGTGTTGGGACGGATGAAGCTCGGGGGAGCCCAGTCTATACTTTGAGTGCGGGATCAGCTCCGCCCGTCGCAGTGTATGGCTTGAGCACAGAGGGCTACAGGATTGCCTCTTCAATAGCCGTAAAAGGCTCCAAAGTCTCGCTGATCGATGAGTCTGTGAGGATGGCAATTTCACTAAAGCCTGACATTGCAAGGACATATCCAAATGTAAGCTCGCTAATGGAGGACGAGCCTCTGCTTGACCTTGAGCCTGTTGACGTGGCAATTAGCAATGCGTCCTACGTCTATTTTGCCCCCCGCATACGCAAGGTAGGGTCGGATGTCAAAAACGATGTCACCACAAAATTCAAGGATGCCATCAGGGCACTCAAGCGTGGCGCCTCAGTGATCTACATGCTTCCCACAGGGATCGGAGGCAACAACGAGAACATCGCGTTGATAGAACATGTCACCGGCATGTCAGTAGAAAAGGAAATTTCATACTACTACATGCCTACGAGCTCGGTGGTTAGCCCACGCGATGCTGTAGTAGGATCGCCTCGCTCAAAGCCGGACAATACCCTTGCAAAGATGCTCCATGACCCTGATGTCCGACAGAGGGTAAGTTTTGTGGATCTTCACTCAGCCGAGCTGACATATGTCATCCGCATCCTCAGCCACTACGCCGGGATGGCGAGCATTCTGGAGATATGCAAAAAGGCGACTGACAATAACATTGGTATGGAGCTGACGCAGGGCTCTTTTACCGATCTGTATGTGGATGACGTAACAAGTGGCCTCTATGACCTCCGCATAATCGGATCGTCTCTGGACGGGGCGGGTCCACTCATGTACCTAGTCAACGGCAGCATAAAGGGCATCGAGGGTTACTCAAAGTACCTGATTGACCAGATTAGAGCCACCCTAAAAAAGCGCGATCTCAAGGCCAGCAGAACCAAAGTTGCTATTGCATGGACGCTGGACCCCAATGAAATGAGGGGGGACAAGATCGAACTGCTGTCGTCGCTTGAAACAAAGATCAAAGACTATATCGGCGACGTGGAGCGGCACCAGGGTCCCACTTTTGACTTGTACCATACTGACAAGACTACAGTGGTGATTGCCTGCTCAAAGGCTGACTTTGAAAAGGTAACGTCAAAGAACATGACGAATCAGGACTTTATAGTCATGAAGGCAAACCCTCTCTGCCAGACGATCTAGCCTGCATTTTCTTGGCGGATCCACCAGTTATTTTATATCCCGCGGAGCCCTGACATGCAGCATACATACACATATGGCTGCCAAGACGCGCGGGGTTATAATCATCTCGACTTTCTCTGACAGCCGGTCTGCGAGAGACCTTGGCAGAAAGGTTCTGGATTTGAAACTATGTGCATGCGTCAATTTTGTGAAAATAGAGTCGATGTATTCATGGAAGGGCCGACGGGAGGAACATCCTGAATATCTTGCCCTGTTCAAAACAACCAAAAGCGTCGTAAACAGGCTAAAAACTGCCATATGCCGTCTGCACCCGTATGAAGTCCCAGAGATTGTAGAGCTGGATGTCCGTAGTATGAACGCGCCATATCTTTCCTGGCTGACTTTTGAAACTTCATCATCGCCACTAGCGGATCGCGTAGCGCAAAAGCGCCACAATCCCGCCAAGAGATGAGACGCGCAGACCAATGTCAGTCGAAGAATCGACCGCAAACGTCTTTGCGCCATAGCTTTCAATCGAATTCAGCATCTTTACGACATCATCTTCATTTGAAGTCGTAAAGATTGAATCTGCAAAAACTGCTACCTCTATCGCCTTTAGCGCGGCTGCGTCAGCGACCTCTTTGAGGCCCATCGAGTATTTTGCCTCGCCCCTGCTTACCATCAACATCACCCTATCAAGGAGCGACGAGACAGTTGCCAGCTTGCTTGCCCCCATCGCCTCCTTCATAGCGGCCGAGCGGAGGAATACAAAAATCCCGTCCTCTCCTGCAACATCTACGCCCTCAACGAGTTTCATGCTGTCTCGGGGGATTTCACTTTTGTCAGGAAGGGTATTGAAAAACCGCCTTCTCGTTTCACCTGGTCCAAATACTATTACCGTGTCGCCTTCGCTGTAGATTGACGAGATGGTCTTTGAAATGTCCCCAAAGAAATTCTCGATGCTCGGGTTGCTCTTGGTCTGGTAGCGCTTGCCGCTCTGTCCAGAGTAGATGTTTGGTATGACCTTTACGTGGGTGCCGGAGACCCTTGCGACTGCTGCTTCCTGGGTATCAATGGCGACTAGAATAAATGAGCCTCCGCTTCCGGACTTGTTGAGCATTTTCAGCTCATAGTCTTGCCACCTTCTGCCCTTGTCAACGACTATCTTGTCAC
>DATEIL010000103.1:0-2779 GCA_035279085.1 Nitrososphaera sp. | reverse complement strand
TCACAGATTGAATCTACTCGATCTCCCACCTTGTTCAGCTTTGCATTTATTGTGCACAGTTCTGCCGCGGCAGGGTTTGAATCAATGCTGTAGACCCTGCAAGTCCTGTTCATCCTTGCGATTACAATGGAATACGTGCCAACGCCGGCGAACATGTTGACAATCGTGTCGTTGTCCTGAACCATCTCGGCAATTCGCTGCCGCTCGGTGGAAAGGCGCGGTGAAAAATAGGCTTTTGCAACGTCGACTTTGAACCTGCAGCCGTGCTCCTTGTATTCAGTCAGTGTAGTATTTTCGCCCGCCACAAATTCAAGATCCCTCACCCGAAAGTCGCCCTGCACTGCCGAGACCTGCACAAATACGCTCTTTGCAGTCTTGATGTTGTCAAGTATTGCCTGCGCAATCACCGGTTTTTTGGACACTAGCGCATCCGGGATTTTTATGATTACAATTGATCCTATCTGGTCAAACGCAGAATAGACCTGCAGTGTCTCTTCTGACGAGAGTACCCCTGCCAGGACCTCCTTGAGCATGTGAGGCATTAGTGATTCTTTACGTAGTAATAGTTGCCGGCGTGCTTTTGCTCTCTGTCCAGCCTTCCCGATTCCTTGTTGACCCGCGGCCTTCCAGTCGTTTCGTCCCGCCTGTAGGTTATTGAAAGCGCCTTGAGGAACCGGTTCATTCCTTCTTCTTTACGCATCGGGGCCGTCGCGGACCCTTGCCGGCCCGGCTCGCCTTCGAATATTACAAGCGTGTCGGCAACTAGGTCTATGAGCTGCATGTCGTGTTCGATTATTATGGCTGACCTACCTTGGGCCCTTACAAAACGCTGGAGGAACTTGGCTACTGCTATCCTGTCCTCTGCGTCAAGGAAAGCGGACGGCTCGTCAAGGGCGTAAATATCTGCATCTCGCAATAGCGATGCTGTCACGGCCACCTTTTGGAGCTCGCCCCCGCTGAGGGTTCGGATGTTCTTGTCGTACAGCTTTTTCACGCCCATCGGGATGATTATCTGGTCTTCGACGCTCGAGCCCTCGATGGCATTTTGGTAGGCGGTGTAGAGGAGTGATCGCACGTCGCCTTCATAGTCCTGATTCAGGTACTGCGGCTTGTACGAGATCTTGGCCTCCATATCTATTGCGCCGGAATCCGGCTTGTCTGCGCCGGCTAGCATCCTCATGAACGTGGTCTTGCCAAGTGCGTTGGCACCCACCACCCCGACAATTTCGCCCTTTCTGACTTTGCCCGAGGAAACAGAGAGCGTAAATGACGGAAAAGATTTTTTCAGATCGGAATAGCTTGCAACAGGAATGTCAAGTATTACGTCGTCTATTGAGGAAGCGACGTCGAACTTGAATGCCTTGTCGCGGAACCGGACATTTTCCGCCGGCAAAAAGCCCTCAAGAAAGTTGTTGATGCCTACCTTTGTGCTCTGGAGAGTCGAGACGATGCCATATGCGCCCGGCTCGCCATAGAGTATGTGCACATAGTCAGACAGGTAGTCAAGAAGGGTCATGTCGTGTTCCACCACCATGACGCTCTTGCCCTCATCTGCAAGATCTTTCATTACCTTGGCGACTGCCAGCCTCTGGTACACGTCGTTGTACGAAGACGGCTCGTCAAAAAAGTAGTATTCGGCATCCTTGGCCGCTGCAACCGTGACTGCGAGTCTCTGCAGTTCGCCTCCGCTCAGCTGTGCGATGTCACGGTCAAGTATGTTTTCGAGTCCGAGCTGGGGCACGAGCTTGTCTGCCACCTTGCGCTCGTCATATTTTTTCAGCAGCTCCTTTGGAGTTCCTTTGAACGCTTTTGGTATAAGATAGACAAGCTGTGGCTTGATGCTTGCGCGCATTGACCCGGAGGCAATCTTTTCAAAGTGAGACTTGAGTTCAGTTCCCTGGAAGTACTTTAGCACGTCGTCCCAAGATACTTCAGAGTCGTATTTTCCGAGATTGGGCTTGAGGCTGCCTGAAAGCACGTTGACAATTGTGGACTTGCCCATTCCGTTGCGTCCGACCAGCCCTACTACCGATCCCTTCTTTGGAGTCGGCAGGCGATAAAAGCGGAATGAATTGATCCCGTACTGGTGGACCTTGTCCTCCGAAAGCTCGCGAGCGAGGTTTACAATTACTATGGCGTCAAAGGGGCACTTTTTGATGCAGATTCCACACCCGGTACACAGGTCTTCGGATATCACGGCCTTGCCGTCCTCTGGCCTCTGGATGATGCACTCGCCTCCAGTCTTGTTTACTGGGCAGTAAATGATGCACTCCAGCCCGCACTTTTTTGGCTGGCAGAGTTCTTCGTCCAGTACTGCTACCCTGTGGGTATTTTCTGCTTCGGAATTGCCCAATTACATGTAATTTTTACAATAATGCGTTATATAGATACCGATGGTGCGGCAAAACACAATGCCAGTCTTTTTTGGCCTCGGTACGGATATGTGGCTTCTGAATCGACTTTGCCTGGATTTACACATTTGAGCGATGAGCGGGATCCTCCATGAACAGAGGACTTTTTGTTCTTGGCGCTTTGACCGATAAAACTATTTAGGAAAGTTCTTGACACAGCTTGGCAAAGTGCGGAAAGGAAAGAGCGTTCCTGTCCTAGTCGCAGTGGGTGCGATGGCATTAATTATTGGCCTTTTTGCAATGGCGCCAGCTTTGAAAGCTGCGCCTGTCGAGGAAAAAAATGAAACGGAAACCCCTGGGCCGTCGCCCAAGGATGTCCCGTTTTTTGAAGATGACTTGTCGGGGATAGATTACCCAAGAAGAGATGG
>DATEIL010000102.1:0-3838 GCA_035279085.1 Nitrososphaera sp. | reverse complement strand
GATGGAAAGCGGGTGGTTGCCTTTTTGGACGGTGATAGGGCGGGCGACCTGATACTCAAAGAGCTCCAAGGGGTTGTCAAGATAGACAAGGTCCTGCGTGCTCCCCCGGGCAAGGAAGTCGAAGAGTGCACTCCTCTTGAGGTATCCGAAATCTTGAAGGAGGCAGTTGCTGCCGTTGGAGAAGCCGCGCCTGCGCATGCTACGCACCAGGAGCGCAGGCACTACCGCCGGCCCGAAAGAGAGCCGCGCGAAGAAGCCCCCCAGCGCGCACCGCCAATCGCACAGCCTTCAGCCGTCGCGTCCAATGACAATCCTGAGATGGTTTCTGCCATTCGCGATGTATACCCACAGATAAACGAGACGCTTGAAGCTGTCGTGCTAGACGGCTCTATGAATCAGCTGCTAAAGGTACCAGTATCCGAAGTCATAAAGAGGCTTGACAGCGCCGAAGGTGCCAAACTGCTTGTACTGGACGGCATTGTCACCCAGAGGCTGGTAGATGCTGCAGACAAGGCAGGGATAGAATACGTCATTGGGCACAGAACAGCAGAGCTGAAAAAGCCCGCAGATGTCCACGTGCGGACATTTGGCGATATCGGGATAAGCAACTAGAACGAACCCAATGCCGCAAGCAGAGATCAAGCTCCAGCACATCCTGACCATAGTTGAGCTCCTCACCAAGGGAGCCCGCCACAATTTCGTGGAAATCACGACCACCGAGCTCGGCAAACACATAGGGAGATCACAACAGGCTGCATCAAAGCATCTGCTTGAGCTCGAGAACTCTGGATATCTAGAGCGCGTAAAGCGGGGACAGAAATTTGCAGTAAGGATAACTGACAAGGGATTCAGTGAAATCCAAAACCTCTACACTTCATTTCGCACAGCCCTAGAGTCATCGCCTCCCACAATAAATTTTGAAGGAAACGTGGTTTCTGGCATGGGCGAGGGCGCTTACTATATGTCCTTGGAGGGTTATCGCAAACAATTCAGAGAAAAGTTGGGATTCGAGCCGTATCCCGGCACACTTAATGTAAAGCTTACAGATCAGCTGTTCATGAATGCCAGAAGGGAACTCGGCATGCATCCACCGTCAGCATACGTTGAAGGCTTTAGCGATGGAACGAGGACTTATGGCTGGGTAAAGTGCTACAAGGCACGGCTAAATGACAGCAATGCAGTCGCAGAAGCAGCAGTCCTGGTCCTTGAGAGGACGCATTACGACGACGGGATGCTCGAAGTGATCTCGCCCGTTCCAATCAAGAGCGTACTTGGCATCGAGAACGGCGACAGGATAAAGGTGCAGGTAGAGCTATTGTCGCCGCAAAAGGTCTAGATTCTGTATATAGAGTCACCGAGCTCTTCCTTCATCTTCGAACTTTTAGTTCCGGGGATCGGAGTCGAAAGTCTGATAACATGTACATTCAGGTTCCGCTTCTTGCAGTTTTCTGCCACGTCCTTTTCACTATGTGCCTGATCGTAGCCGAGGGCTATTACGTTTGGTTTGACGTATTCCACCGTGTCATAGAGCGTGCCTTCCCTTCCGACTATGGCAAGGTCCACAAAGCTCAGTGATGACACTAGTTCTTTTCGCAGCGATTCGTCATGGTAAATCCTTCTGTCCTTTTTTATTTGCTGGGCCGTTGAGATGCGGGCCACGACTGCCACAAGAACATCGCCCTGTTCCTTGGCCGCCTTCAAAGTGTGGATGTGGCCGGGATGTATCAAGTCAAATACTCCTCCAACAAGGACTACTTTCAGAGCGTCGCGGCCGATAAACGTCAGCTTTGATGGGTCATCTTTTTCCACAAAGCCGCTCTTCGCCAAATGCTGGATCCTGGATTTGAAAAATTCGATGTTAACTGGAAGTCTGGCCTTCAACCTTTCATAAGCTGAAATTGAGGGATCAAGACTACTTGTATAAATGGAAGCCAGGACTGCCTTGTCTACCTGATCCATCAAGTCGACCTCAAGCAACAGCGATTGCGATCGAATAATGCTATAAATGCTACGTCCGACAAGTCTCCCTGATTCTTGTGTCCTCCCCGGCTGCCGCCGACATCAAGAAAAGGCTCGAGCAGAACTGGATCCAATTTCTCAAGGAAAATTCTTCCCGGCTCTCCCTTGATCGCATAGACGGCTCGAGCCCGCCTTCGGTCTTTGTCGGCAGGTATGGCTATCCCAAGGTGCATATCGGGCCAATGATCCCGCCTCTACACGGTGACACCACAGTCTATGACAAGCCCGAGCTGTGGGCCGGCAGAGCCATCGAAGAAATAGCGAATTACAGACTGGCCCTTGTCAGGGGTACCACTACGCTCAACGTCAATCAGACTGATGGAAGACTTGTGGAGGATCTGCAGGATCTGGCAATGTCTCAGAAACCTGTGGAAACCGAGGCCATATTCGAGAAGCAGCCAATATCAGATTCTGATTTTGATAGTGAAATCCGGTTAAATGCCGAGGCCGCGCCGTTTGGTCCGGCAGCCCCTCTGAAAAACTTTAAACTGGTAACATCGTCAGCAGATCAGCGCATCGAGTCGGCATATTACGACACTGATCTGCGGGCCACTGATGCAATTCTGGAGCTCTACAACAGCGGGCTGGAGACTAGCAGGATTCACCGGGTTCTCAGCACCGGAATGCTAGGTGTAAGAAAGAACCGCAGACTGGTTCCTACCCTGTGGAGCATCACTGCAACTGATGATGTCATATCCAAAGCCTTAATCGATGAAAACAAAGACAGCCAGTCAATCGACAGCTATGAAGTCACACAGTATTCGCACCTTGCGAATTCTTATGTCATGATACTGATCCCAGACAACGTTTGGAGCTTTGAAATGATAGAATCGTGGTTTGCACCAGATGGACAAGTTGGCATCGGTTCGGACTATGAAGATGCCCGAGGACTCGATCACTATCCTTCCATTGCCGGCGCCTATTTTGCCGCACGCCTTGCCGTTGCGGAACACCTTTCAGCAAGGCGGCGCAAGGCGGCCGCGCTCGTGCTGAGAGAGATCCACCCCGAATATGTCATGCCGCTCGGGGTCTGGCAAATAAGGGAGGGCGTCAGAGAAGGACTGAAAAAAACGCTGGCCTATTTCGACAGCTTATCCAAGGCAATATCATTTGCCACCGGCGGTCTGTCCTTATCGCAGGCAGAAATTCTGAAAAAGAGCCGGCTGTGGGACAGCCTGCGCGGCCAAAAAAGGATCACCGATTTTGCATAATTCCCAAAGGGTATTATATCTGCCATGCGATGCCCTTTCATTACAATGAGCGAACCGATTCCTGAAGAGGCAAAGCAGGCTGGCGTAAAATACTTGGTCCAGATAAAGGAAGTAGAAAAGACGATCAAGCTGACCGACCATGCAAAGGCTGAGCTTCAGGCTTCTGGAATGATGGATGAAAAGGGAAAGCTCAAGATAAAGGGAGTCAGCCCAAAGATGCTCAAGCGAATGAAGCTGGAGGCAGTCGACTGCCCCGTTATAGGCACACCCATTGGCTTTCTGCAATGCTATGTATGCAAGAACTTTTTCAGCAGGACAATGGGCAAGACATACTGTAAGGGCGACCCGCTCTAACACTGCAAACAAAACTTCATAAATGAAGCACGTTTTGCCATAGCTGACCAGATTGTCTTCATCTCCCGAATCTCCCGGCATCAATGTAAAAAAGGGAGATAATTTCAGCGATTGGTATACACAGGTTGTCCTAAAAGCCGGACTCGCAGATTATGCGCCGGTCAAGGGGTTCATTGTCCTCAGGCCGTACGGGTACGCGATCTGGGAATCCATAAGGGACATACTGGACAAGCGTTTCAAAGCGACAGGCCACC
>DATEIL010000101.1:0-10593 GCA_035279085.1 Nitrososphaera sp. | reverse complement strand
AGCTTGGCAAAATCATACTTTCGATCTATCCACGAGACAAACTCGCTGAAGATGCTACAGTAAAGTCAGAAGGCAGCGGTTTTGAAGGGATTACACTTTCGCACAATGTTGCAAGCGAGAAGGAAGTGGATGAAACACTGGAATCTGTGAGGAAACTCGGAGCGAAGATAATCAAGAAAGCGCATAAAGTCTTTTGGGGAGGGTATAGCGGGTACTTTGCGGATCCCGATGGTCATTTGTGGGAAGTCGCTTACAATCCATTCTGGAAATTAGATAAAGACGGAAATTCTGTTATGTCTTGATATTCACAGAATAATCTATCACATAGAAACCGTTCCAGTGAATGTAGCAAAAAGTTCGCTAATCATTCATGAAAAAACGCGGGCCCAGAGGGACTCGAACCCTCGACCAACTGCTTCGCAGGCAGCCATTCTATCCAAGCTGAACTATGGGCCCTGCATAACGACAATTTACCCACCTTAATTAATAGGTAGCATCTGGGTGCAAAATCCCGCGCCTCCAGATAACCGAGACTTATGTCAAATCGCCGGCAAGGATTCATCCTGCTGCCTTTATTGCCGAATCATAATCTGCGCCATATTGAAGGGATAAGGAAGAAAGTTCGACCACCTTCTGGTATTCGGCTTCTGACCCTGTCTCAATATAGCTCCTCAGGTGGGCATTGCTCTGCATTTCGGTTTCAACTGATTTTATCAAATTGTCCCTTGCAGTCTCGTATTTCTCGGGAGTATCCAGCGCCTTGGCTCTATCAATGAGTGCCTGGTATCTGGGTTCGTACTGGTTGATAATCGAGATCATTGTGCTGTTGTCGTATTGCTTCTTGGTCCATTTGCCTTCCTCTGTCTGGTACTCGCCTGTCAGTGAAATAACATCAAGGGCAATCTTGTCAATTGATTTCTTGAAATCATTGTTCCTGCCAGTTTGAATTTGGAGGGCAACCATTATGATAACGAGTGCTCCTATGGCAACGAATCCTCCGATGGTCAAAATCCTAGTAGTAGCCTTATTCCGTTTTACCATCTGTCCCTTGCAAAGAATGGAAAGCGACGCCAAAATAAACCCTGCTCATCGTGGTTACAGAGGGTTATCAGGTCCTCACGGTCGAGACCTCGAAAACAAGTGGCAATGAACATTGCAAACGACGCTCACACAGCGCTGGTCCGCGGGAGCCAGCGATAATAACATACTTCCGCTAACCGTCGCGGTGAATATAGTTCACAAACAAGTATTATATTCGCGGCGGCTAGCATGAGGATATAAGATGACGGCTGAGGAGAGCCCGGAGGAGCATCAGGCACAGCCGCTGGATACCAAAAAGAGCATTGCGCAGGCTCCTCTAAACCTCCTGTTCAATCCCTCCCTTCTGATCCGAAAGGATATCTGGAACGTTGACGTGACGCTTCTCCTAGAACTGTTCCTCCGCCTCATCCAGGCCACCGGGAACAAGGACTTGAGGATATGCGGAATAGCCGCTGTCTCGTCTTCAATGATCTACCGCCTAAAAGTCGAGAGCATTTTTGCGCTGGAAAAAATAGCGATGCAAAAGAAAGGCCTCGAGGATCAGGGCCAGCAGCCTATACCTCAGCTGAACCCCGTTGAACTACCCTTCAGGATAGAATCAACCTATCCCGTTTCAGTCGAGGATTTGCTGAAGATGCTTGAGAACATGATAATGGAACTCGCGCATCCCAGGCCGCGGAAAAAACAGGTCGAGCTCGAACCCGTTCAGACCTTTGATTTTGATGCGTACCTGGTAAAGTTTGAGCAGATTATCCAGGGGTATGAAGACATGATAATGGACATAGTTGCGGCAGATGGGTCACTAATGTTCAAGTCCCTTGTTGCAAAAATGGAGCCGGTCGAGGTCGCAAGGTGCTTTATTGCAATGCTGTATCTTGCCATGAAGAGCAAGGTGGCACTGGACCAGCCCGAAGACTCGGACGACGTCAAAATAACGTTAGTGAACGCGCCTCCCACCCAACCGCCTGCAGAGCAGCAATAAGATAATAAATCAATCCTGGCTTCTATTTTCACGCGCATATCTAAAATGAGGGAGTCTTTGCCTGAGGACGAGGTGGTTGCCCGCATAGAAGCAGCACTCTATTCTGCGGGCCGGCCTCTCAGCATCGACGAACTCATCCGTGCATCTGGAACAAATTCAAAAGAAAAGACCCTGAAGGTTCTCGCCGACCTGATCAAGAGATCAAAGTCGGTATTTAAGGCGATCGAGATCGCCCAACTTGATGATGGCAATTTTGTCTTTCAGCTAAAACCCCAGTATGGCCCGCTTGTCCGCAAGTTTGCCCAGCACCCACTTGTACCGTCGGCGGCCCTCAAGACCCTGTCGTATATTGCATATGAGCAGCCAGTCACTTCAAAGCGCCTTGTGCAGATAAGGGGAAGCCAGGTGTATACACACCTGAAGGAACTCGAACAGCTCCAGTTCGTGGAACACGAAAATCTGGGCAGGCTAAAGGTCTACCGGACTGCAAAGAAGTTCCAAGATTATTTTGGGATTACCGACATGAATGCGATAAAGAGCAAGCTCGTGGCAGGCGCCAACAAACAGACCTCTGCCCCCAAGACTCCCGCACAGGCGCCCAAAGCCACGCTTCCTCCAGAAAAGTCTTAATTAGAGTAGAAATTATCAACTCCTCTATACCATGCGTAAGTCGATAGAGAACCTCGCAGGACGCAAGCTGACCGGCGGACGCAAAGTCGCGATGCGGGGAAGGAGAAAGTTTGAGATTGATCGTTATCCCAATGAGGCTGTTGCAGGCACTACCGAACTTGTCACCCGCAGAACGCGCGGCAACAACGTCAAGGTAGCCTTCAAGACTGCCGAATTTGCCAATGTGATTGACCAAGAGTCAAAAAAAGTTACCAAGTCCAAAATCCTACGCGTCACAAAGAATCCTGCTAACCGGGACTATGAGCGAAGAGGCGTCATTAGCATGGGTGCGTTGATAGAAACCGAAGGCGGCTCTGCGAGAGTCGTGTCGCGTCCAGGGCAGAACGGAGTTGTCAATGCTGTCCTAGTAAAATCCACCGCAGCGACAAAGACTGAATAACAGAGGTCTCTGCCAACGGCGACTGTAAAGAGATAGCAAATCTCTTTTTTTTGCTTCTATGCAAGTACTCTTCGAAAGATCTTGTTCGTTCAACTCCGATGCCTGTCTTCCCCCCCCACAATGCTAATTTTGAGGTCCAGGCTGGCGCGGGCGACTCTCTGAACTCCCTTCAATCAGGACGGCAGCTTGCAACCATCTGCATGAACCGCCCCGTGGACGTCAGCGAGATCTAGAGCCATAAAGTCAACAGAGTCCTGAGCAAACGTGTTGCTGACTCAAGCCGGCAGGAATGTGAACTCAAGTAGGTTGTAGCCGTCTAGACTATGCTTTCTGAGCAGAGAGAAAATAGCATTGAGACATGAGAGATCAGAGCATTCCTGTGAGCAAGCTCGACCTGAGGCACGATTACGACGTTTGGGATGACGGGTTCATTCACGCCGGTAGAAGGATCAAGGCATTTTCCATGGACATTTCGTCATACCTGCCGGGGTCAGACATTAGATGGATTCTTCACACTTTTCATCTGAGGACGCGTATCACTGGTCAAAGCGAAACAAACCACCTCACTGGCTTCAGTTTATTAAGAGCCAACAAAATATAGACGGATCGGATTGAAGGACTACGACCACATCATCCTCTGGCTGGATTACTTTAACAAGAACCTAAAGCGCCGGCAGGGCCGAAAGGTAAAGAAGGACCACTCGATCTTTGATCCGACAATCTCAGAACTCTCCGAGGCTGCAAAAGCAGCGGGCTTTGACTTTGTAGAGTCTGAAGTAAATGACGGTGCAAGGTACCCCCGGCGCTCATTTACAAAATCAGGCTATGTCATGGTAGCAAAGAAACAGGGCGCAAAGAAGAGCCAGATAATCGATGCAGTGGCAGAAAAAATGCTGCAAAAGAGGAGCAGACAGAAATCTGGAAGCCCTGCAAAAAAATAGGCGGAGCCAAGCCCGTTAGAACTATCGACGATAACTATGAGCAAGAATCTTGTTCATTCAACTACAAATATTTATTGACAGAAGCAATTGATAGCAAGTAATCCATTATGCACGCTACCAAAGTGGGGGAGATAGGGGAAGTGGTGCATCTTGCAAAAAGTGGTAGACTTGTTGTAAAACTAAACCCGGCAGGCGCTGAGTTGCGGGCGGGCGAACTTTTGACGGACGCTTCCGGCAAAAGGGTGGGGCGGATTGCAGAATTCATAGGACCTGTCAGTTCACCGTATGCGTCTGTAATTCCAATGACAGACAAAACGGGCAGACTTGCAGGAACAGCAGTTTTTAGCGGTGGCCAGATGCGTCCGCGCAATTTTGGCGGCAGCAGGAGCAGCAGCAAGAAAAAGAGGGCAAGGAGGTAAATCAGGATGACATCGGCAGAATATTATACACAGTGCCCAGAATGCAGTGCCAACCTGATACAGGATCACAGCAAGGGCGAATGCATCTGCGAACGGTGCGGATGCGTCGTAATGGATCAATTTGACGATTATGGGAGAGAGTCCAACTCGACTGACTTTGAGGAGAAATCCAAGAACACGAGGGCAAGCGGATCAACTAGTTTTGCCCTGCATGACTATGGGCTCAGGACAGAGATAGCATATGGGTCAAAGGATTATGCGGGCAAGCCCATAGACTACCACATGGTCGAAACCATGAACAGCGTCCGCAAGTGGCACACCCGGACAAGAATTTTTTCACCTCAGCAGAGGAGGCTGTCCAATGTTCTGACCAAAATCAACGAGACTTGCGCAGCGATGTCCCTGCCAAAATTGCTTGTCGAAACTGCCGCAATGCTTTACCGGACTTTTGAAAGCAACTATGAGGCAAAAGGAAAATCGATCTCGTGCATGGCTGCGGCAACGATCTTTTTGGCATGCAAAAAGTGCTCCGTGGTGAGATCGCTTGAGGAAATCGTCGAGGCGACAGGGCTCACAGACCAGGATCGCTCCAACGTAAAGCTGGCATCAAAATACTACCGGCTAATGGTCATGGAAATGGGTGTCTTTACAGAGCAGTCATCAACAGTCGTCCCGCAACAGCCGGCTCAACAGGGCCCACATGTGCCTGCCGTGGCCTTTGCAATTGACCAGTACATTTCAAAACTGGCAAACATGGCCAAAATAGACACCAAGGTCGAGCGCCTGGCGATTGACATTGCACACAAGACAAACGACCACCTCCTGGCAGACGGCAAGGCTCCGAACGGATTGGCGGCTGCATACATTTACGTCGCTTCAATACTCCTCGACGTGAATATCCTGCAAAGGGACGTCTCTAGCCTCTCCGGCGTGACTGAGGTAACAATCAGGAACAGATGCAAGGATATACTCTCCGCGTTCAAGATATCTGTCACGGTGAGGGCCCAGGCCCGCGCCGTGCATGCCTGATCCTTTAAAAGCAAGTCATTCCTAAATTGAGCGATATATGCTATGCAGAGCATGCGGAGGCGAAATGCACGCGACTGAGCATTGTACCTCGTGTAACGAAGGCATTCAATGGAAATGCAGCAGCTGCAACAAGGAAAATGACAAGTCAATCCATACCTATCATCCAAGCGCGGGCGAGATATTTGCGAGCATTCATTCGTCACTCGTAGGTGCGCTGGCCTGTCTTGCAACTGGGCTGACCTTTTTCATCTGAGCCCCTCCTTCAACTTTTTCTCCTGAGTCTCAGATAGATTGCTGCGCCTATGAATCCTGCAAGGAGTACAAGGAGAACCAGAAACGAGCCTTCGTCCCTGACTGATCCCTCAGGCAGGAGTGCCAGTGCGATTAGAGAAAGTAGCGGCAGCATTTTCTTATTTTGATATCTCCTTCTCTCTCACTGCGGAAGCTTTTTTAATCAAGCCCATAAATTTTTTTGGCTTGCCGCGGTTTGAATACGTCAACCCCGTTGCCGGCCTTGTAATATATATTGCAGGCATGGTCCTGCTTACGCTCGGATATGATCTCCTGGCAGTTCCACCCATAGTCGTGGGCCTGCTTCTTGTCTCCTATTACAGAAAGAATCTGATGGAACTCATTGTTGGCGCCTAGCATTTGACAGGCTTGTCCTTATTGCCGTGTCAAGCACATCTGCCCCCATCACCAGCCCGAGGGATCCCTTCTTTGCGTACGTCTCTGTGAATCTCGCGCTTCCGTCCTGGGTTACGTTTGGACCTGAAACGAGCAGAGGCACCGGGTCGTCGCTGTGCCCCTTTGCTATGCATGGCGTGGAGTGATCACCTGATACTACGATGGCAGTATAGTTGTCCTTCAGCTCCTCAATGAGCGTGCCGAAGAACCTTCTGTCAATGTCCTCAATATTCTTCTTCTTGCCCTTTGCGTCCCCGTCATGGCCAAATTCGTCAGGTCCTTTGATGTGGACATAGACCGCATTTACCTTGGACAGGCTCTTGGCTGCAACCCTTGCCTTCTCTTCGTAGTCGTTGACATCACCTGCCCTGAACATCTGCATGTTCAGCACTTTTGAAATGCCAATCTCGACGGGCATATCGACTATGCAGCCTATTTCGATGCCATGCCTCTGGTTGATTGGCATGACGGCCGGATACCTGTTTCCCGAGTCCCTGGCCAAGATGCAGTTCATTGGCTTTTTGCCAGCGGCCACCCGCGCCTTGTTGACTGGGTGATCCTTCAGTATCTTGATTGTCTGCGCTGTAAACTCGTTTAGCATCTTTGCGGCTGTTCGGGCCTCGTCAGAATGCTCCTCCTGCTCTGATTTCTGGACATACAGTTCCCCCATGGTCGCCTTCGCTATGCCCATTCCGTCTACCTTGTCATAAGCCGGGTCGGTGTTGGTAATCCTGTCTGACAGCTTCATGCCTGAGTGTCTGAGCCTTATCACTACTCTGTGTGCAATCGTAGGCTCTAGGGCGATGCTTGCCTCCCTGTCGCTGAACTTGATGTCATCCCTGAGGGTCTTGCAGACGGCTCGGGCCTCATCGACGCTTATCACCCTGCCCGCACGCCTGTCCACTATTTTCTGCTTGTCGTCTATGGTCGCAAAATTTCCTCTCAATGCGAGGTCGCCGTCACGAAAATCGATATTGCAGCCTATGGATTCAATGACGCCCCTTCCGACATAACTACCGTCTTTAAAGCTGTACCCCAGCATGTTGAAAACCGCAATGTCGGACTGCGGCGCGATGCCTTTTCCGACGCTAATCACCCTCCCCATCGCACCACTGCGGGTGAGCGAGTCAAGGTTCGGGGTAAACGCCGCTTCAAGCGGAGTCAGTTCGTTAAGAGCTGGGTGGGGAAGGTCGCCTATGCCATCCAGCAAAACGTAAACTAGCCTGATTGGCTTCATGATATATTGCCGGGATCACTGCTGGCAAATTTATTGTTTGTGAGAAACATTTTGGTGAAAATGTGGACCAGTTCTTCAGACTTGGCACGGGTTCGGTCAGGGCACATATGCGTACGTGCGTGTGTCCACGCATGTATGTTTGTGCGTGTATGGCTGCTTTAATAGACATGCCCGCATGCTAGAATGTAAGTAATGGAACTGTGCACATTCTGCCACCGTGCGGTAATCGATGACGCGGGGAACAGGACTGAGGACTATGGCGCGTCAAAGAACGGAAAATACATGTGCGCCAAGTGCATGAAGGCGTTTGAGTTTTCACTTGGCCACTAACGGTTCCTACAGAACCTTTAATTAAAACAGAAACTAGAGGATTTTTCAGGCAAAAGGCATATGGGAGATCTCAGGAAAGATTATGTTCTCGAAAAATTCGTGGTGGTGCCTTCCACCGAGCAGCCAATGGAAGACAAGAGCCTGTCGGACGCAAAGTGCGCATACTGCCCCGGCAACGAGTCGCTGACAGAGCCTGCGCTTCTGGCGCTTGTCGTCAAGGATGGCATGCTGCAGCGGCTTTCCGATAGCGATGACTCGATAGTGGAGGACTGGGCCGTCAGGGTGTTTCAGAACTCCAACCCCATTGTCGCGACCGGACCTGCCGCCAGTTACAGCGAAAAACCACTTTACAGCGAGCCGGCATACGGCTACCACCAGATAGTTGTGGCCACGCCAGAGCACAAACAAACCCTGTCGCAAATGTCTGTCGAACAGTGGGTCAACGTCTTAGTCGTGGTTCAGGACAGGGTCAGATGGCTTTATACGCAAAAGAGCGTTACCTACGTCTCGATCTTTGTCAATAGCGGTGCAGGCGCGGGAGCGCAGGTATCGCATCCTCATTTGCATCTCGTGACATTTTCCAGCATCCCGCCTGTCATTGAAATGGAGGCGGAAGGATCGCATAGGTTCATGAATGAGAATGGAAACTGCCCTGCTTGTAACACCATTTCCGTAGAATCCAGCGGGCCTCGCCAGATCCTTGCGACCGACAGTTTCCTATCATTCAGCCCCTGGGCGCCGACCTATCCGTACGAATACTGGATATATCCAAAAAGGCACATGACTTCATTTTCAAAGATAACTCAAAAGGAGATAAACGACTTGGCATTGATGCTGCGGGCGACCCTTGGAGGAATGTCAAAGGCCTTAAAGGATGCGCCTTTCAATCTGGTGTTTCACCTGTCGCCGGAGAAAAAGAACAGCCGGCAGATTCACTGGCACATCGAGGTCTATCCTCAGCTGACAACGTGGTCGGGGCTTGAGCGAGGCTTTGGTGTTTACGTGAACAACGTCCGGCCGGAAAAATCTGCCGAGATCCTGGGCTCTGCATGCAGAAAGGAGCTGGCAGGCCTTGTCGGAATAACATGACCGTACGATTTAATTACCAACATGATTTATCGGTGGAGGATTGCACATGAGGCTTGAGAGCTGGATGTCGCTGGCGTCGCTCGGACTGTCAGTCATGTTTGTCGCTCTCACGCTTTCTTTCTACAACTTTTTGATAGGGCCGGACGGTCAGGGGCCTCAAAGGGTGGTCGAGCCCGGGAGTCTGCTACTCCAGCTGATCTTTATCTCCGGTGGCCCTTCACTTGTGCTTGCCGGCTTTGTATTTGGCATGTCGAAAACTTTTGGTAGCCGGATGGGCGGGATGATGCTAGTTGGCGCAGGAGTGGTGATGGCAGCTGGAATGGCAGTCGGGACGACAATGCTTCTAAAAATCGACGATCAGTACATGGTAGGGATCATGCCTTATGCGCCATACTTTTTCCTAGCTACCGGAGCCGGAGTGGCCGCTGTCGGGAGTTACCTGCTTGCAATATCAGGCAGGCGCGCACGGTACAGCAACTTGGATGATCTCCGTTGAAAAAAAAGAGCCGGACAAAGGCGGGACTAGATGTCTCTAAAAAACTGATGCCTATCGAGACATCTGAATACCTTGCCGCAACTTTTCGCCAGGCTCGCAAGCTTGAAAGTCCAATTCTTGCAGTGGTGACTGGGACAAAGCCCGATTTTTACAAGCAGGCGCCTCTGGTGCTCGAAGCCGCCCGGCGCAAATTACCCGTCGTTGTTGTAAACACTGGCCAGCATTTTGACAAGGTTCTGGGATTTGGGATCGAGGAATTTGACCTTGATGGCTATGTGGGGTGCAACCTGCACATCCGGGGCGACCTTGTCGAAAAGGCAGGCGAGCTAATGCTCAAGTTCGGCTATTTTGGCAGGTACTGCAAGGAGCACTATGGCGCCGAACCGATCCTCCCTGTTGTGCACGGTGACACCTTGGTCGCCGGAATTGCTTCTCTTTCATGGGCTTTTGGCATGGGCCAAAAAGTGGGACAAAACGAGGCTGGCCTGAGATCCATGAGCCCTGAGACGATCCGGACACTGCGGCCGTCAGAAGTTCCCACAGTGGCCCGAGTCGAAAAATTCATTCACGAGCAGTTCTTTGGCAGCTGGTTTTCAGCCCGAGAGGAGCCTTTTCCGGAACAAATTGATACCTGGATATGCTCCGCAGGGACACGATTTTTCTTTGCTCCCACGCGGCTAAACAGGGATAACTTGGTCAGGGAAGGGTACCCAGAAGAATCTGTACACGTCGTGGGAAATTCAGTCGTCGATGCCATTGCCCTGAAGAGGAGGCGGAGGGTGAAGCAGAGTATATTCGACGTATATCCCAAGCTTGAGCAGGGCGAGTGGGTCCGGGTTGACATACACCGGAGGGAAAACCTCACCCCGCGCAGGTTTGCGTCCATCATAGGCGCGCTGACCGACCTTGTGCGAAACACAGACAAACGGGTCATATTGGTGATGCTCAACGCCACTGCGTCTGCGTTAAAGCAGTACAATTTGGAGTCAAAGTTGCAGCGTCTGGCCGAACAGTATGCCGACAAATTCCTGATAACTCCGCTCTGGAAGGAATACTCGCATGTGGTAGAGTTCCTTGACAGCGGCCACTGCTGGGCTGAAATGACCGACTCTGGATCCATGCAGGAGGAACTCCTCTATTTCCCAAAAGTGTTGTCGCTTACAGTGAGGCTCAACACGGACAGGCCAGAGACGGTATTTGATGCAAAGAGCAACGTATTGCTACCGCCGGTAAACCGGCACTGGATTGTGTCAATACTGAATGAAGCCTCGAG
>DATEIL010000100.1:0-3309 GCA_035279085.1 Nitrososphaera sp. | reverse complement strand
TCGCTGGCAGTCAAGAGCTCCTGTCCCCCTTTAGCTTAATCCTAAAGACGAGGATGTTCTCCAAGATCTCAAACTCTGTGTCTCTGTGCCCAACCTCTTCAAATTCAGCCCTGAACAATTCACCCAAGTACAGGGACCATTTGCGCCCCAGATCATGCTGGATTATATAGTTCTGCGAATCTCCTTTTAGCTCCCGCCTGTATCTATAGCCTGAAATTCTCACCTTGTGCTCAATGACCCGCAAAACAGACTCGATCGTATACTCACCGGTAAGAAGGAGGTTGATGTCGCGTGAGTCAGTTGCCGTGGACTTGGCATAGTCCAGAATCTGCTCTTCGGTCAAATCTCCGAGCATCCGAACAATTAGCGACTTTCTGACAGTCACATATCCCGCCTTTGGCGCGCTGGAATACCATTCAACATACTCCTTGAAAATTTGATTAGCAAGAGTGTTCAGACTGATTTGCTTCAATTCCGCTTCCTGCATCAATGAGTTTAACAATCTGCCGTCAACCCTAAAGCTGGCAGTCCTTGATTCGGGACGCTTGGTAGAAGCAGAAGAATTGCGTTTCACATTCTTTCCCGTCCGTTACAACGAGGAGGTGCTTAATAGGTGTTTGCTCTGCAATAATTTCCATACACTGTATGATAAAGTATGCAATTTTCAGAATTTGACATTGAATATGGTTTCAGGCATAATTTCCTACACCGTGTGAGAAAGAAGATGGCTATCCCAGTATTGTGCAGTGGTTTGCAGTATAGACCTACTTGATTTATAGTGTCTGTCTGCTCCATTGCACCATGAAAGCGAAGGAGGCTTCTTTTAATGCTCCACAATACCAATATTCAAACGCAAAGAGATATTCCATTCTCTTGTTGGACGACGAGCCTGATGTGACGGCCGTTCTAAAGATAGGGCTTGAAAGCCGCGCCCAATTCAAAGTGGATGCCTTTTCAGACCCAGAGAGAGCATTGGAGAGTGTCTCCAGAAAAGACTATGATATGCTCATTGTCGATATTCGCCTGCCAAAAATGGATGGTTTTGAGTTCTACCAGAAGGCGCGACAGGTCAAGGAATCAAAAGTGGTTTTCATAACTGCATCCGACAGGTACCACGAGGAGTATCAAAAGAGATTCCCAGAGTGGAATGGTAACTGCTTTGTCATGAAGCCGATCTCACTTTCTGTTCTGGCAACATTTTTGATTGACGAACTGGCAGAAAACTGAGTGCAAAGGGAGCCCTACAACTGGTAGCCAAGTTTATCATCATTTGGATGCTACACGCCTTAATTCTGATCGAGCAGTTACATCTTTTGGCTGCTTTCAATCCAATAGAATCCATGACACAGATGGGGGTCTGAGATTCAACCGAAGGTTTCAAGTCAAGTCAATCCATTCATTCTGATCTGCCTAGACGGGCGCCATATGCTGTCTGTCTCTTTTCGATGCGTGGTACTAGTAGTAGAAGAAGATGATGCAACTCTACCCAAACCCTTAATACGGATTTTAAGCGCGGATTTACTGCCAACCATTTGTCCATAGACAAGAGCAAGGTTTGTCCTAGGTGCGGACGAGATTTATCGCAGGCAAATTTCCTTTCCGAACATGGAGGGAGGATGGATATTGGAACCACCATCGCTGCTGCTACTGCTGCTTTGGTCGTTGTTGTTTGCGAATGTGGGTATCTGAAGGAAAAGGTCTAGTTTCGCTTCGCGCTATCTCTACATTTCAAACGTCATTGGGCGTAGTTGTTGGAACTTTTCTATTTTTAAGATACCGCAGGAAAGCGTCGTGATTGTGGTCGTCGTCTTCAACCTTAAAGTATCTTTTCATGTTCTCGACTGACTTGTCATCAAAAGCATGATAATACGACTTTCTTGTTTCTTGGTCATGATTATCGGCTTCAAAGGTGTCTTCAAGGTTGGATGATGAAGAAGAAGAGCTTGATTCTGTTGTCATGCATAGAATGTGCACTGATTACAAATAAAGTTTCGCCATCGTGGACGATAGTGCAAGCTCTGGGATGGACTCAATTTCATCGAATCAACATGCAGCTAGAAGTTGAATCGATTTCGGCATAATCAAAGATCTTTACGGGCGATGCAAGAAAAGAGCCGTCAGCGAACGTCGAAATTGCCATGATCATAGCGCTTCTTAGGCTTATCATGCTTCCTGCAATGGGATGATGGTCGGATAAAACTAGCTGCTGAGGATATTCTTTGTCCTAAGCTCGGACAATGCATGAAAAGAGAGAAAGAGAAAGGGGCAGGCTAGCCCTGTATCAATGTATTACTGCCTGCGCCTCCATCGAGTCTATCAACTCCCTCCTGTCCAAAGAGACTGTCATTTCCATCTCCACCTGAAAGCCGGTCGTTCCCTATTCCTCCACGAATTGCATCGTTTCCTGCACCTCCAGACAGTTTGTCCCATCCTGTACCGCCCCATAGCATATCGTTTCCAACTCCGCCATCAATTGCGTCATTTTCATTTCCGCCGAGCAGTTTGTCCGCACCTTCTCCTCCGTTTAGCTGATCCATTCCCAGTCCGCCGCAAATGATATCGTCTCCTCCCATCCCATTAATGACGTCATTCCCGCGCAGTCCGACAATTACGTCAGGACCAGAAGTGCCATTCAGGGTGTCGTTCCCTTCGGTGCCGACTATTGTAGCCTTCTGGCCCATACAGGTATTTTCTTCATCTCCACCACCGCCTCCTCCTCCATTGTCTGGAGGGACCTCGTTGTCGTCTTCCTCCGTGATGGTCAGATCGTCGGTGCTCTCAATGGATGGTGTGCGCATAAAGTCATCATAGCTTATCTCAAGTATGTCGCCATCATCGACATCTTTTGCATTTCCGTTTTCGCCAAAATCAAGTATGTCTTGCATCTCAAGAGTGGTTGTAAATACACCCGAGTTGATGTCCGTCTCGACTAGTGTGTATGCGATGCTTTGAGTGCCAAAGTCGAGCTCGTCGTTTTCTATCCCAAATTCAAGCCGCGCCAAGTCGCCAATCGGCTGGCCAGCCCTTCTCAGTTCATACGGGCTGTGTCCATTCAGGACAAATGTGTATGTGTCCTTGGTTCTCGGGTTATCGTTCAAGTCTGCGTCTGTGATTGTCATTACGAATAATTCGTCAACTCCTGCGGCTGCCGGGATATCAACTACTCCTTGCACGAGCGTAATCTCTAGAGTCATTGAGGATGTGACCGTATGTTCGCTGTCATCATCTCTAGGGTCATTGTATTCGATCAGTATGTCGTCGTTGATATCTGATTGCCTCAGTTCAAGCCTGCTGTTATTAAATACAGGG
>DATEIL010000099.1:0-5057 GCA_035279085.1 Nitrososphaera sp. | reverse complement strand
GGACGTGAGCAAGCGCGGGACCAATGCAACGATCAGAAGGTTTGCAAGCATACCTCTTTCAATAACCCAGATCGTCAACTCAAAGACACTTGATGCACGGGAAGCCGCATACATGTGGATGATGGTCGGTGAGGGAATGAGCGTCTTTATCAACGGAGAAACGGCGTCGGGCAAGACCACCACCATGATGGGCATCACTTCGTTTATCCCGCCGACATGGAAGGTTGTGAGCATCGAAGACACACCCGAGATTACCTTGCCCCACAAGAACTGGATCAGCGAAGTAACCCGGGATACTGGGAGCCCATCGTCAAGCGTGCTGATGTTCGACCTGCTAAAGGCGGCACTTCGGCAGAGGCCCAACTACATACTTGTCGGTGAAATCCGCGGTGCCGAGGCAAACATCGCGTTCCAGGCGATGCAGACTGGGCACCCTGTCATGAGCACGTTCCATGCGGCACAGATGTCTTCGCTTATCCAGAGACTTACCGGCGAGCCGATGAAGATACCAAAGCCAAACGTCGAAAACCTGAACATCGCGCTCTTTCAAGCTGCAGTCCAAGGCAAGGATGGCAAGCCGGTCAGAAGGGTCCTTTCGATAAATGAAATCGTCGGCTACAACAGCGGCGCAGATTCGGTCATGTTCATCCCCGTATTTACGTGGGATCCCGCCACGGACCAGGTCACCTACAGGGGCAAGGGAAGCAGCAACCTCTTTCTTACAAAGATTCTGCTAAAGCGTGGCCTGTCGAGAAAAGACGAGAGCAGCCTGTACGATGAGCTTGAACTGCGCGCCAAGATTCTGGACACGATGATAAAGAAAAAGATATTCCAGTACTACGACGTATATGATAGAATTGTCAAGGCAAACGAGATAGGCCTCGAAGCATTCAAGAAACAGCTTGATACATTGTGACTGCCTAGTTACAGCTGCCTGCTGCAACTACCACTACTACTTCTTGCTCAGGCGATTCTGTCTGCTGAATATTCTAACAACCGCTTGTCGTCGCAGGCACTGACGTAGGAAATCGGATCTTTGCAGCTTTGAACTAGAAGGTCCAGCGTGTGGTCGCACAGCGGCGGGAGGATGTCATCACCGTCGTTTCCGAGGCACCGGATAATTTCGTCACTTGCACTCTGTTCATACCTCTTTGTCAAGACTTCTTCCGGATTGAGGTTGTCGTAGGATTCCATGCCATCGCCTGACACATGCACGCTGCCGCTATCAACCCTGACTGTCGATGGGGTCTTTACCGATGCTCCTTGCTTGATGCCCCCAGAACCTTGGTATTCTATGGAAATAATTGTGATGCCAAAGACGACTGCAATTATGGCAAGTGCCACAATTGTCCCCAAACGAATCTCGTCAATTTCCATTCTACGGCAGCCGCCTGTATAGACTGGCATGCAGAGAGGTATGTCTGTACATTGTCCGTATTAGAACAAGAGGAGTACCAAGCTCCTGCCAATTTTGAATCAGGTTATGGATAATTTCACCACCCATGCAAAATAGATCCCACTTGAATCTGGTGATCGCTTGCCGCCTACATTGCATCTACTTCTTCAGTCTTTCGCCGGCTTGCAGCGCCGTTACACGCGGTATATACTACAATTGCGCATCAGGAGGTAGAAATGTATCCGGAACAGCTACCGTGGCATTCAGAGTTTGCCTTTGGAGTGCAGATATATCGCAATCCCTGCAATGGCTACGGCCGCCGGTGTCACATATAGCAGCATGAGTTCGTCAATCGGGATCCCTTGTCCCGGCCTGTCAACCGTCAGGTCAAAACTGGCCTCAAGCGGCTCTGCCTGGTACTTTTCGTCGCCAGTTATCCTGGTCTCTAGCGTCACCACATAATTGCCCGGCTCTGCAAATGTGTAGGGGAGTGAAATGTCACTGAACTCGTAGGGCCTGTACGGTATCTGGCCGACAGGCGTGTCCGAGGATTCCTTCTTTGTAATCACAAGAGCGGAGTTGATGTTGAAAATATTTGAGCCATTCTCCAGGACGCTAAAGTTCAGGTAGGTTGAATTGCTGCCTGCCACGGGATTGGCAGGACTTGGCAGGAATACTATTTGATAGTTGCCAACCTGCTTTGTCGCGCCAAAGAAATGTGCACTTGCATAACCGCCAGATTGGAGCAAGAGGGCAAGCGCCGCTACTGCCACTAACATGTGCTTTAGCGTCCGTAGCGTCACTTAGCAGCTGGCCTCCGCCACATTGCGACGTAGCCTGACGAGGACGACGGGGCTGTCTTGGTTCTGCTACCGCTACTGCTGCTACTATTACTACCATTATACCTGCTGCTATTTTGCCGCAAGCCTTTTCCTCTTGATGACTACCGTCGCGCCTACCGCGGCCGCCCCTACTACTACTCCAGCGACCGGCATCATCATATTAAAGTCGAGGGGGCTTGAGACATTTATCAGAAATGTAAAGGTCAGGGTTTGGCCGCTGTAGGCATAGTCATTGAGGTCAACGTACAGCGCATACATGCCCTGTTCTGGAAATGTAAATTCAAAGTTGTGGTGACCATATGGCACCACTACGGGATTAGGCTTGTACAGCTCCGCTCCATCTTTGACGATCCTGATTGAAATGGGTACGTCTATCAAGTCGTCGCCATTGACCCCTGCAAACCTGAGCATTATCGTGGCCGGCTTTCCTGCGGCCGGAGCCTTTGGGTCCGTAGTCATTTCAAAATCATAGTTGCCGATTCGCTGCTTGCTGGCACCCTTTAGAGGGTCCGCAAATGCTTGCATGACGGCGAAGGATGATGAAGATGATGCTGCGACTGATGTAATAAGAATAATACTAATGGCGGCGAGCGCAGCGACAGAAACGATGGCACCTGCTGCTCCTGCATTACTACTATTATTCTTCATCCCGCTTCTCCTAAAGCCAGAACCGGCTTAAAGTTCTTCCATTGTTTCTGCAAAGCTATCGACTATCCTGTCGGCATAGCTTGGCCTGTATTTCGAGAGCACGTCTGCAACAAGTTCCTTGTCAGTGACTCTATAGAGATGATATTCGCCGTACCTTATGGAAATGATCCCGTCCTCTTTCAACCGCTTTAGGTGTGAAGAAATAGTAGATGGTGCCCTGCATGCGTGTTCCACAATCTCGTCAAAAGTGCAATGCTCGTTTTCAAAGATAAACAGCAGTATGTCTTTGATAGGCTCATGGCGCACGTACTTGAGCACCTCGGACTCTTTGTCAGAGACTCTGGGAGGGTAGTAGCGCGTCATCCTGGATTCCCTGCTCGCCCTTACCTGGTCTGATTTCTCGAGGGCTCCTAGGTGGTAGCTTAGAACACCGTTTGCCAGGCCGGTCATCCTCAAAATCTCACGGTACCGTATGCCCGGGTTCTCGTCTATTATCTGCTGGAGAATCTCCCTTGTGCTAGTGCTCTCTGGCATCTGCTGCTCCATATCTACTTCTTGTTCACCTTGAGGACACCGAGACTGAACATGGTGAGCATTGCCAAGAGTATGACGTGCGGCAACTCTATTCCAAGGGCGTCAAAGTTGATAATGCTAAATATCGCAGAAGCGTCAAGCAGATAGAGGAACTCTACCAGCCCAAGCGCCATAAAACCAAGCGCCATAAACAGCAGGCGATCTGTTCTTGACCTGTTGTATGCCGTGATGGAAACCACGCTGAGAAAGGCGGCGATGGTAAGGCTTGCAATGTGGAGTGCAATGTGGTAAATCATGGACGGATGGGCAAGATGCGGTAGAATGAGGGGAGAAACAATGCCAACGACAAGCGCAGTCACGAGGCCTAGCAGCACCGGCTTGCTGATCGAAGCATAGGCTGGCTCAGGCCGGCTGTTGCTATTGCTGTTACTACTACTACCGCTACCCTGTTGCATGTATGTGCGCACTAAATATTGGTCTGGATGGTCTAATAAGCGAATTGGTACAGGCGCCGAAGTGCTGAAAGGCCCTCTTGCGATGCAGTATATCTATGTGCTCTTCAGGCGGCCTTTAGGCGGAGCGCGTTGCGCATGTTTCGCCTGAGATCGGTGGCGCTTTTTGTATACGCCAGTGCGCTGATGGTGATCCCGACTGCTATGGCAGGCCCTGCAACGTCAGAGAATGAAAAGCCCAGCTGTGGAATGGAGTTGGTGGTACCATCACCACCGCCTTGCTGCTGTTGTCCTCCTCCATCGTCGACTTGTCCTGGGGCCGCAGGCTTGGCGGTTATTGTAACGCTTCCAAGCGCACCGCCGCGCTGCGCAGCAAACCATATCCTTCCCTTGTCGTCGGAAGTCAGCCACTGGATAAATGAGCCAGTAATGGGGATCTTTACTTCAGTCGACGCACCCGTCCTCGGGTCAATGACGCCGAGCCGGTCGACTTCATGCTCTGCAAACCACAGGTTGCCATAGGTGTCCATGGCCATGCCAAAGGGCAGTCCTGCCTCGTTGACCACAGGATATTCCCGGAACGTGCCCAATAGCGGGCTGTACGCCGTTACGCTATGCCCGCCGTGTTCAGAGATGTAGATGGCCGATCCTTTCGGGTCTGGGAAGACTGCAGTGGGCTCGTCAAGCTCGTTTATCTGAAGCTTTGGTGCGTGCTCTGTTATTTTGCCGGTCGCCGGGTCTATCTCTGCAATGCTTCCTGCAGCCAAGGCCAGCCAGATGTTCCCGTCCCTGTCAGCCGCGATTCCCACTGGCGTGGACGCCTCCACAGGGATTGGAAACGATGAAAACTTTTGCTGTTGAACGTCAAACTTTACGACGGTGTTTGCCTGAACAACTGGGATCCAGAGATTGCCCTGACCGTCCATCGCGACTCCTGAGAGCACTCCTTCGTCCGGTATCTGGAACATCTTTGAAGAGTTGTCCTCTGGGTTGTAATGGCCAAGTGCGCCCACGACGGGGTCGATGAACCATAGCGTCCCGTCGGATCCCAGAACAGACTGGGTTATCAGGCTGGCCCCCGTGATAGGATGGGCTGTGTAATTACCCGTTGACATGTCGAGCTGCCAAATCCTGGCGCTTGATGGCAGTGAGTCGCCGACCCAGATTGACTGCCTCTGGGCGTCA
>DATEIL010000098.1:0-4398 GCA_035279085.1 Nitrososphaera sp. | reverse complement strand
GCAGGATATTATTCAACAGCAGAGGAAGCAAGACTATTGAAGTTGATGTTGTTTCAGACGGCAAGTTTGTCGGTCGGGCATGCGCGCCATCCGGCGCCTCAGTAGGCAAGCTGGAGGCCCAGAGCTTCCCTGACAACAAGCCGGAACTGGCGCTTTCTAGGCTTAATGAGAACGCGAAAAAATTCGTGGGTCTTGCCGCGGAAGACATGAAGGCGGTTTTCGACACAATAAGAACAATCGACGACACTGAAAATTACAGCAAGGTGGGAGGCTCTGTTGCATATGCACTCAGCATTGCCGCGGTTGACTCTGCCTCAAGAGCACTCGGCATACCATTATTCAAATTGCTCAATCCCGGCGGACCTTACCGGTTTCCATTCCCGCTTGGCAACATCCTGGGAGGAGGAGCACATGCCGGGCCGGGGACGCCTGACATCCAAGAGATTCTATCCTGTCCTGTAGGGGCGAGGAGCATCACCCAGGCCCTTGAAATGAACTTCAAACTGCATGGCGAAACAAGAAAGGTGATCGAAGGCATAGACAAGCGGTTCACATACGGCAGGGGCGACGAAGGAGCATGGGCCCCAAACGTCAACAACGACCAGGCGCTTGAAATAGTGGAAAAGGCCGTCAGCAACTGTGGCTACACCTTGGGAAAGGATATGGCCATAGGGATTGACTTTGCCAGCTCGTCGTTTTGGGACGAAAAGAATAGCAAGTACGATTACTCCAGACAGGGATTGACACGAGATCAAGGCGATCAGATCGAGTTTGCAAACAGGTTGATACGTGACTACAAGCTCATCTACGCTGAAGACCCGGTCCACGAGGGGGACTTTGAAAGTATGGCGGTTCTGACAAAGAACAACCCTCAAACGCTGGTGACCGGCGACGACATGCTGGTGACCAATGCATCCATGGTGAAGAAGGCAAAAAAGTTTGGCGCTTGCAGCGGTGCCATCCTGAAGGTGAATCAAGCAGGCACCCTCTATGACGCCATGGAATTTGCAAAAGAGTGCACAAGGAATGGCATCAAGATCATAACATCACATAGGTCAGGAGAATCCACTGACTCGCATATTTCGCATATCGCCATTGCCACCGGATCAAAAATGCTAAAGTCAGGCGTCCTTGGCGGCGAGCGCGTATCAAAACTGAATGAACTGGTACGCCTTCAAGAGGATGGCATAGCGGAAATGCAAGATCTGATGGTGAGATAGCTGACTTGCACATGCTGGAAACCCTAGTCCAGCGGCAATATGCCGTCATATGGTCTGTCTCCTATGGTAATCAATTCTCCTGTGCAGACTTGATAAATGTTGATTAGGTAAGTATGCCAATTTCCTCTTGTCTTGTATCCTTTGTTTCAATCAAATATGTAACTCTCAAAGTTGTAGAATTGACCCTGGTGACGTTATCTGGTGCAACTGAAACAGTCAAACTGGTTTAGTTTGCAGGCAAGAATATCCAGCTATTTTTCCATCACTGCCGAGCCTGTGTACATCAGACGCTTCCATGAGATCCGCGAAATACTTTGAAGTAGGCAGCTCGTAGATTCCAAAATCATACACCACATTAATGTAGCCGTTAGAATTTGGTCTAAGAACAAAATCATATGTTGTAGGATGAGAGTCATTGCTGTCGCCATACATCCGAACGCAGGCCGGAAAGCCATCAAGATTCGTGATGGCAGCAGACGACGTTACTATTGCAGGGCAAGAATGAAACGTGCCGCCACGAGTCGGGATAAATGTCCTTTGCTGACAGTCTGCGACTGAGTAGATACTGAACGCTGCATTTGAGCCATCAACATTTTCATCAGACTGGCCGCCTAGACTATTGTCAACTAGCGTGGGTTGTAATATTGCTAGAACCATGCAGAAGGTGATTGCACCGAGTGTAATGGCCATACCGACAACCAGCCTATCCAACTAGAGAATCCGTCTTCCAGCTGACTATTATTATGCTGTGGCTCGCTATTGAGGATTTGGCCACATTGCTTTGTCTTTCTTAATCCAATCCAAAAAGTCAGATATCCATTCTTTCCACGATTTTGCACTTTTTGGATTCTTGTTGAGACAAATCGTTTCGTTCAAACTGGATGGCTCTCCCCGAGGAATGATTTAATAGAAGGTATGGCAGAACTTTCCTCTGCGTAATAGTAATGAGCAATCCAGAGGATGAAGAGGTTAATTCTTCCGAGCCCGTTGAGGAGGTCACCCCCACCACCGCACCGGTCGAGTCTCCTGAAGGGCAGGAAGTAGTTGAAACCGATAATTTAGAAAAGATGATACTTTCAACAGGCATCCGTGTAGGAACGCCTGTCAAGACTAAATTCATGGCTCCGTTCATTGTAAAAGCAAACCCTGAAGGCCTTTACATTCTCGACATTAGCAAAACCTTGGCAAGGGTAGACGTAGCCGCAAAGTTCATCGGCAGGTCAAACATTTCCAAAGTTGCCGTTACCTCTGCCCGTGAATACGGCAAGACGCCCGTGGAAAAATTCTGCGAGATCACGGGTGCAACACGGATACTTGGCCGGTTTATGCCTGGAACCTTTACCAATCCTTCGCTCCCCGACTATATGGAACCGGAGATTGTTGTCGTTACCGACCCTCAGGCAGATCAGCAGGCTGTGCTCGAGGCTACAAGGGCAGGAGTGCCAGTTATCGCTATAGCGAACAGTGACAACGTGACTGCAAAAGTGGACCTGATAATTCCGGCCAACAACCGTGGGCGCAAAGCACTGGCTACGGTCTATTGGCTGCTGGCCAGGGAAGTCCTGAAGAAGCAGGGCGTGATCAAGTCCGATTCTGAAATGCTCGGAAAAGCCTCCATCGACGACTTTGAAACAAAGTTGGTCGAGGAGATTACTTGAGCGGAAGCCCAAGGACAAGGCGCCCTCCTGCCGTCGCAGGAACATTTTATCCCGACCGCCCTGAAGAGCTAGAGCGGATCATCGGCCACTCTTTTAGCGATTCGCGAATCGGGCCGGGGGCAAATCCGCCTGCGACAGAAAAATCCAAGGTGTACGGTATGGTGTCTCCGCATGCCGGGTATGTGTATTCTGGTGCCGTAGCTGCACACGGATTTTACAAGGTTTCATCCTCCAATTTTCAGGATGTCGTCATGGTTGGACCCAACCACTATGGGATCGGCAGCGGAGTTGCAATGATGGCCGAAGGCACCTGGGAAACTCCGCTTGGCGAGGTACGGATAAACTCTCAACTAGCCCGAAAAATAGCCAGCCGATCAGCCAAGATGGACATTAGCGACACTGCACATATCCGGGACCATTGTCTTGAAGTGCAAATTCCATTCCTGCAGAGCATCAAGAAGGAATTTGAGATCGTTCCAATAGTCCTGATAATGCAGGATATCGACACCGCATTTGACCTAGGCAAGGCGATCGCAGAAACGATCTCTGAAAATGGACATGATGACGATGACATTAACAAGAATAACAGTGGTAGCGACAATACACTCCTGATTGCCTCGTCTGACCTCACTCACTATGAGACCAACTCTGAAGCTCACAGAAAGGACGGCGAACTGATAAAGGCAATGCTGGCACTTGATGTCTACAAGTTCTATGCAGTTCTGGAGAGGCTGGACGTATCTGCCTGCGGGTACGGCGCCATAGCAGCAATCATGGTGGCCGCAAAGAGTCTCGGCGCGACAAGGGGTGAGCTCTTACGGTATGCCACAAGCGGAGATGTCACGGGCGATACGAGCGCAGTAGTGGGCTATTCTTCAGTCGTGTTCGTATGACTACGATTTGCTCTAGTGTGGCATCAGCACCGGCAAAGGTGATACTCTTTGGCGAACATTTTGTAGTCTATGACGCGCCTGCCATACTTGCAGCTATTGACAGGCGCACGTCTGCCTCGGCTCGACTGATCAATGACAGAAGCATAATTGTCAGGTCTGATACTGGCGCATCGGCTCAGTACGGAGAATCCGACTTCAAAGCAATTCAGGGCGGCGAGAAAGCCAGAATGATTCTCGATCCGATTTACCATGCTGTCAAAAATGTAATTGCGGCCAACAATCCGATGGACAATATCGGCTTGGAGCTGGAGTTGAGCTCTACCGTTCCAATTGGAATAGGGCTTGGTTCGTCAGCCGCGGCGTGCGTGGCCTCGGTCGCCTCAGTCGATTCACTGTTTGGCTCCCATAGCAGGGATTGGATATGCGAAAGGGCAGTTGAATCAGAGAGGATGATTCACAGGAATTCCTCCGGCGCTGACTGCTACATCAGCACCTTTGGCGGAGTTATCCGCTACAGCAAGAAGGATGGATATCAGAAAGTTGAGGTCAAAGAGAAGATCAGGCTGGTCGTATGCAACACGGGGATCCAGCACTCAACGGGGGACCTGGTAGAGGGCGTGCGAAAAT
>DATEIL010000097.1:0-2415 GCA_035279085.1 Nitrososphaera sp. | reverse complement strand
CCCGGTCTCTTGGCATCGATAAGAAAGATATCGTCACCGTCCTTTATGGTGCCTGAATAGAGCCTGCCTGTAGCAACTCTGCCCGCCTGCGGATCAACATTTATCGTGGTAACCATCATCAGTGCGGGGCCTTTTTCGTCACAGGCAACAAGGGCCTTGCCAATGTCAGAATTAAGATCTCCTGCCCAGATTTTTGGAATCCTGTACTTTTGGGCCACATGAGGGGGAGGATGGTGCTGGACTACCATGCCCAAAACCGCGTCATGGAGCGGCGACTTTTGCGCTAGCTCTTTGACGGCATTTGGATCTTCGGAAGTGTATGCTTCGTACACTTCTTTGAAGCCGATCTTGTTCTTGCTATACATGTTGAAGTTAAAGCCCCACCTATCCTTGGCGGATCCAAACGCCACGGTGTTACCCTGGATGCTGACCTTCCACTTTTCCTTGACCTCCGGTTCGGCATAGATGTCAATAAGCTGGTTAAAGTGGGCAATGATGTTTGAGAGCCACTTTTGCATTGCAGTCGCGTCCAGCTTTAGCTCTTTTACGAGCCTGTCGATCTTGTTGATATAGAGAACCGGCCGCACACGTTCCTCTAGCGCCTGTCTTGTGACCGTCTCTGTCTGGGTCATGATGCCTTCAACAGAGTCTGAAACGACAACAGCTCCGTCGATCGCGCGGAGGGCTCGGGTCACCCTGCCGGTAAAGTCAATGTGGCCGGGGGTGTCTATCATGTTGATGACGTACTCCTTTCCCTCGGTTTCGTAAAATAGCGTTACGTTTGCACCCCTGATTGTCATCTGGCGGTTCTGCTCCAGCTTCATAGAGTCTAGAGCAAGCGCCTGGCCTGCAACAGTCGGCGAAATGATGCCGGATGCCGCAAGCAAGCTGTCACTCATTGTAGTCTTGCCGTGGTCTACGTGGGCAATGACTCCAAAATTTCGTATCTGGTCCTTGTTACCAATAATCCTAATAATATCTTGAGTGGACTTGAACTTCGGCATATACTCAAACGAAAAAAGTTCGCCGAAGGGCTATTAAATGTTCCTTCATTTCAACTGATTTTTCAGATCTTGGTTTTTTCCTATTTTATCATCTGTCGGTAGTCACCTTCAAGGACCCCTGATTCCTCGTGCAGCCTGTCGATGTGTCTTGACAGGCCATCCGTCGTGTCAAATGGAGATCCGCAGTAAGGACACTGGAACTTGGCCTTTGAAGTGTCCATCGTGTATGATATTGTTTTTGTATCAATGATGCATGCAGGAGTGCCCGATATCGCAGCGGACTCCGTGCCAAGCGAAATCCTTTCCATGCGTTCAGATATGTCCTCCCTCGTTATCATGCCAAGTGGTGCTGCAAATGCATGGACCATTACCTGCCGTACTTTGTTCTTGTCCATCATGGACAGGGCATCCTTTATTGTGGTCTGGGGACCTACTGCAAGCACAGGACTCGTCATGATCTCCCTGAGTCTAACCTTCGCAGGGTTTCTCGCCTGGGATGTCACCTTGAACAACACGTCGGTCTTGCTGACAATGCCTACAACCTCGCCCTTGTTCGAAACAAGTATGCTGCGCGCATTCTTTTGTTGCATCGCCCTGAGCGCCTCCTCCGCAGTGCTCCCGGATTCAAGTGTCGCCACGTCAGACCTCATGACTTCTCCTACGGGCATTCCCAAGAGCGCGGCAATATTAGGGGCTATGGGGCTGTCCGCACCGTTTGCGTGATACTCGGTGCTTGCCATGCTGCTATCTGTTCCTGCCAATACTATATTATTTCACTACTTGTATAAAAGAATTAAAATTAGGCAAGTGCTTTTCTCACTTTTGTACAAGTTTCCCAAGTTTTGGCCGCCTTATGCAGAAAGTTTATCTAGAGAGTTACCAGTGTCCATCTTATGGTCAAATGTTTTATGCAATATTTCGCTGACGCCATGTCGGAGGAGAGCTAGCGGGATGGTCTTCAAGTACATCGAAATACTTGGCGAATCAGCTGCAGGGTTTGATGGCGCCGTCCAGAATGCTATTGAAGAGACTGCAAAGACCGTCAAGGATATCCGGACTGCCGAGGTGCTGAAGATGAGCGTCGTTGTATCGGACGGCAAGATAGTCGAGTACCAGGCGGTGATGAGGGTAGCATTCAAGGTCAAGCGCTAGCTCCACGCTGCAGTACATTGGTTTAATAGTCTCACTCCAAAAATTCAGAGCCGATGGATGATGATGGTGTAGTCTCTGTTGCACACACTCCGGACGCCGACGATGCGTTCATGTTCTATGGGATTGCTTCAGGGAAGGTCAAGTCCCGGCTGTCGGTAAGACACGTCATTGCAGATATCGAGACTTTGAACCGGCGCGCCGAAAATCACGAGCTTGATGTGACTGCAGTATCAGCACATGCATACGCGTTCCTGAAGGA
>DATEIL010000096.1:0-4158 GCA_035279085.1 Nitrososphaera sp. | reverse complement strand
TTCATTATCTCCTCGCTTACTTTGTAGTGTCCGGGGTTCATTATCACCATCTTGTCGTTGCCGTCGTGATTTTCCTTGACGTGCTGGTAGATGGCCGAGTAGTATGAAAATTCGGCATCGGTTTCGATGTTGGTCACTTCGTCTACGAATATTCCGTCAGACTGTGAAAGGTAGCTGTCGATTTCCGCAGTCACTTCGTTCAAGGGTCGGGCGGAATAATTTGTCCAGGTATAGGCTATCACCTTTATTCCCCTGTCATGAAACGCCTGTCTCAATTCCGGAGTGATGTTTGGCTCTCCGGTGGGAAAAGAGTAAGGCACGATGACTAGCGACGGTCCTGCGTCGAGCATCGACCTTGCCTGCGGGGTCATGGCTCCGGACTCGTCAACCAGGTGGCCATAGTATATCACATAAGTCTCCTCCGACTTGGCAAAAGTCACCTTTGCATTTGAGAGTAGCAATGAGGCGGCCGCTGCTACTGCAAGGAGCACAGATGCTACGATTACTATTATCTTTAGATACGGCCTAGCTTGCGCTGTTTGCACCCGTAAGGATGGAACCCGCGCTTTTTATGCCAAAGCGAGCTAGTTTCCGGTTATGCCCTGCGCTACGAGGATGGAGTAGCACCCAAGGCCGCAGTCCTCGCATATGGGCTTGAGTCCCTTGCTGTCCGCGCTGCCAATGCAGCAGGGCTGCTTTGTCCTGCCCATGTGATCAAGCGAGAGTATCGCCCAGGATGGGCACTGGACCGGCGTAGTGCCAACGCCTCCCCAGTTGCCCTTCATAAGCGATATCTGCTTTGGGCTGTTTATGACATAGTTGGGATATTTTTTCTTCAGCTCTATGATCTTGTCAACTACCTTGCTTCTCTCCTCTCCAAAGGGAAAGGTGAGCGGATCGCCCTTTGTAAAGGGCGTATGGAACTGGAAGCCAATCTTGTTTACGACGCCCTTCCACTCCTCTGTCAGTTCCTCGACAGTGTGATAGTTTAGCGAGTTTATGGTCATGGTGATCCATATGTCCTTGTATGCGGGCTTGTTCCGGCGCGGCGGGCCTGCAATATAGTCCATGATATTCTGCTTTGTCTTTGCGTAGGCGCCTTTGCCCCTTATGCTATCATGGACCTTTTCTGTGCCGTCGAGCGATATCCAGTAAAAGTAGAGGCCGTCGTACCTCTTTAGAGGGAATGTGCCGTTTGTGACGACGCAGACGCGCTGGGGCATCATTTCGCAGAATGCTTCGAGAATGTCTGGCCTGAGGGTCGGCTCTCCGCCTACGAGCGTGGTGACAAAGATGTGCTGCTTGTTAAAGACATCACGGATTATCCTCCTCCAGTCATCGACTGTCATGTCCTGCTCTTCCTTCCTGTTGAGCCACCAGTAGCAGTGCGTGCAGTGGAGGTTGCACACATTGTTCACGTCAACAGATCCATACATGGGCGCCTTTTTGTGGAAGAGCCGATATTCGGTCGTCTTTTTGAATATGCTGATGTAAAATGGCATCTCGCGGATAAGGTCGGTGACGCCGCGGCCATAGACTAGGTCTACCATAAACAGGGAAGGATCGGCGTCTAACTAATTAAAGATATAGAGCTGGCATGAACCATTAAATTATGCCTCTTACGAGCGTATGGATTAGGGGCCCGTAGCTCAGCCAGGTAGAGTACCGGACTTTTAACTTGTACAGCAAGAAAGATATCCGGCTGTCTCGGGTTCGAATCCCGACGGGCCCGCTCCAATATCAGACAATTTCAGTCGGTTCCACCTCATCAAAGATGAATGTAGTAATTCTTGACAACAGTTTATCAGAATTACGATGATACTTCTTGGTTCACAGATGCTGCAGTGTCACAATCTTCCAAGGTCCTCCATCCAACCGCTGCAGTAGCCATTCTCGATTCACATAGAGGTTCTTAAAAGCGCGCACCTCAGAGTCGAATTTCCCAAAGTGATCCACCCATACCCGCACCTGCTCCACCTCTGGCAGGTCGCTTGAGCGTTCCAGCACTCGCTTCACCTGCTCGACACGCTCCACGCGCGCGTCGAGCACCTCGCCCAGTATATTTTTCCGCGACTGCTCCCAGAGGTCGGCAAACACTGATGGGCGAGGGACGTAGGCAAAGTCTATCGCCTCCCTACCGCCAGCGCCTGTGACTATTTGCCAGTCTGCAAACAAGCCCTGCCACGTCTTGTCGTCTCCCAGTTTCACTGCACTTATCATTGCCTCTATTACCTGCTCGGGCCCTGCTGACGCGTCCAGCGTGATAGGCTCAAAGGAGGAGAGCTGATCTTCTCCGGCAAACTTTGGAGGCTCCGGGCGCAGGTCGATGCAGCACTCATCGTCTCCAGACATGACTGCAATTAATTCCAGCATCAACCCTGTGTAGGCCTGGCCTCTGACGGTAATCATCTGCATCTCATCCTTGACACGCGCCAGATATCGATACTTATCTGGCATTGTCGGATTGATCTGCCCCTTGTATCGGGTCATCACGCCGTAAAATCTAAACAGCTCCGGCGAATTCATGCCAAGGAAGTAATATCCTTGGGACGGCGAGCCGATTGCCATGAATGCCTGCCCAAGGTCATTTACCATGTCTCTGTACGTGACCTGCGGCAGTTCTACCACCTTGCCGACTACGTTGGCGCGTTCGGCGACATCGGGCACCGGAAACGCCTGGCCTGTCGCTTCCTTGCATAGAGTTGTCCAGGCTTTCTCTGCCTCCTGTTTTGCAATCTCCTTTCTTCGTTCCCCAAGGGTGCGGTATTCAAGGTCCTTGTCGGTGAGCTCTATCTTTTTCCCGCGCATGCATTCGGCGACCCTGTTCCAGTCATGAAGCATCGCATCAGCAAACGGACCGGGATATTCTTTTGTCAGAAAATCAATCCTGGCCTTTGATTCCAGATGCTCGGCCAGTTCCATGCGGGTGTTGAAGCTGCGCTGCACCCACAAACGAAGCAGAGTATACGAATATTTCTTGATGGCCTTTTCAAGCCAGCCTGACCACGGCTCGTCAAAACCGTCGTTTATCAACCGCGCAGGTCCACCGGGTGCCAGCGCCGGCCTTTTCTGCGAGTCATAGTAAAAGTAAGGTACGTGCAGATTGCCCTTGACGTCGAATGTCTTGCCATCACGCACCGCGGTTACAATTATCATTGGCTGCTCGGCTGTAACCCCGATTTCCTGCCAGGTCTGATTCTCTGCGTACTGTCCAATCGCCTTGTAATGCTTCTCCCGGTCGACAGGTTTGCCATTTACGGCCACGATGTAGTCGCCTATGTCCAGACCACTCTTGCGGAAATTACTGTCCCAGTGGATCCATTCCACCCTGAATCCATCAGGCATGAGCTCAGTCTGGATGCCAGATTCCAAGTCGTCGCTCATTTGCGATACCCCGCTGAACGCTTGAGGCTATCCCATGCCTGCTTGACGCCCATGCTTGTCTGGTCGTAGAGGCGCTGGAAAAAACCAGAGTCCATCGACCGAAGCTTCTCCTTGTGCGGCGAGAGTTTTTCCTCGAAATACTCCTTTACTTTTTCACGAGTTTCTGGTTTGAGCGTGTCAAGCGACACTCCCCAGTTGCGATCAATGTCTGCCAGTACCTGCTTGAGTGCATCTGGAACATGCTTGCCTTCAAACTCGCTCCAGAACTTGTTAAAGAATTCCTGGTCGGCCAGCATTTCCGCCATCTGATCGCTTACTTCACCTAAGAACCTGCCGTTGAACTGGTCATAGAACTTGTCTGCGGCCGAGCGGTATTCGGAGAGCAGCGGATCGAGTTCCTTTATTGCCTTTTCGTAGAAGCGTTTGGCGTCATCACGGTTGCCGTCAGGCATGGCCTGGGCTGCCCTATCGCTGCTTTCCCTAGAGGCCAGGTCGTATGCGTTTCCGGCTGCCTGGTAGATCCTTGAGTAGTACTCGCCCGTTCGGGAGCGCAGACTCTGAAACTGTTGGTGGATGGGAGCCTCGTTCTGATATAGCCGCTGTGCTTCGCGCACAAACATTTCAAAGGGCGCCTGCACCATCGCGACTACTTCCATGCCTTGAGATACAATCGGGCCAAACGATGGTTCAGGGTCAGACTTGTCGTCGTATTCAGCTCCAACGGATACGATTGTCCGGGCTGTTTCTTCTGCTTTCCGGCTCCATCCAAGCAGC
>DATEIL010000095.1:0-4059 GCA_035279085.1 Nitrososphaera sp. | reverse complement strand
TGAGCGACATCCCGCCGCCAAATGCCTCATAAAGATAGGCGGCTGTGATGTGCAGAACCGACTGGGATGTTGCGGCCACGTCCCTCCCCTCAGGATACCAGGACATTTCATCGTGCCAGCTCCAGTAGGCATCCAGGCCATTGTCAATGATAAACTGGGTGGCCCTGTAGTCAAAGTACGGGTCGAACTCGTTTAGAACCCACCCGTACTTTGAGGGATAGAACCTCATTATTAGCGCAGATGAAAACGCAAGAGCGAGAACTGCAATAACCAGCAGATGCTTCGTCTGGAACTGATAGGTACCAGCCGAAAATATTGTCCTACTGCCTTCTAACATCCCCGATTGGTGCATTTTACCCTTTTTTTAAGGTACTGTCATTCACGAGGCAATGCTCCATATTTTGCAAGACGTGGGTATTCAAACTGCGATGTCTCTCATGCCGGCTAGGAGCTTGCTGTGCACTATGCCGTTGCTGGAGCATATGTGCAACTTGTGAAAGACCGGAAACTCGGGCTTTGAGCCATCTAGCAGGCTCCAGACGCCCCCAGCCTCTTCAAGTACCAGACCGGCTGCAGCAATATCCCACATTGAGAGGTCATTGTTGATGGTGCCGTCAAGCCTTCCAGAGGCTACGTATGCCACTTCGAGACAGAGGCTCCCCAATTTGTGGAATCGCCGGATTTTTCTGAGTATGTTCTTGTTGATGTTCTCGTACGTCGCTGGGTCAAACTTGGTATGGTTTACGTTGAGCGTCAGCTCTTCGATCCTGCTCCGCCTGCTGACTGAAAGCCGGGAGCCGTTGAGAAACGAGCCCTTGCCGGTAATGGCTGTGAATTCTTCGTCGTGGTTAGGGTCAACAATGACTCCCACAATGGGACTGGATCCCTTGCACAACGCGATTGAGACGCAAAAGAAGGGTATGCCGCTAACAAAGGTTGCAGTGCCGTCGAGTGGGTCTATTACAAAGTAGTAGCCTTCTCTGTCGACTGTCTCGTTGACGCTCTGCTCCTGCTCCTCGGCGATGAACGGGATTGCAGGAAACCTGTCGGCAAGATACGCCTTTATCAGTTCCTGCGACTCCCGGTCTACACGCGTGACAAATGAATTGTCCTTCTTGACAGAGACTTCATGGGTCTTGCCGAAATTTTCCTTGACCAGCTTGGCCGCCTGCCTGCCGGCTTCAAGGGACCGCGCAAGGACTTCTTTTGGATCCACGGGCCATCTCAGAGCCCTTTGCGGTATTATTTCTTGCTACATTGAGTGTATACATGCACACACACATGCGTCTCTGTCTGACTTTATCTTCCCCTCATATACTGCCAGTCCCCTTGGCCGGGATCCAGAAAAGTTTTCAGCCAGAGGTCATTTTCTGGCAGCAAGCAGGGCGCCGTAGATAAACGGCAGGAGGGTCGATGCTTCGCCGTGGATAGTCGTCTGGCGGGCCTTTGTAGTTACTTTGCCCCAAGAGATTGCTTCAGCCACGAGTGCACCGCTGAGGCTTCCGTCTCATTCAGGGGCAGTCGTGATATAGACTGCGTAATCCAGCCCCCCGCGGTACTGGTTCCACCAGAGTGTATGGTGTTTTGATATCCCGCCGCCTATCATAAACGCCCCCGATTTTTTTGATTCGTACACAATGTCAGATAGCCTGCTTTCGTCTTTCAGAATGTCAATCTTGAAGTCCTTGTGCTGCTGGTTAAAGAGCCAGATCTGGCTCCCGACGGCCCCGTCTACTATGCCGGGTACAATAACAGGAATCTTGTTCTTGTGAGCCCAGTAGAGAAATGAGGATTCGTCAAGGGTGCTCCCGATATAGTCCGTGATTTCATAAGTGGAGACATTTCTGATTCCTTGATTGTACATCTCTTGAAGGGCAGCCTGGACCTTCTCCTCTATCAGTGGGCCATAGCTTCCCATTGGGACAAGGACGTTTCCCAGTCTGTGTATGTCTTTGTCAAGTAGCATCAGGTCGTCCATCCTAAAGTCGCCTGAGTAGTACTTCTCATAGCTGCGGGCAATGTCGTGGTCAAGTGCTCCACAGGTGGTGATTACGACATCGAACATCCGGTTCTTTATCATGTCCCGGACAATCCCCCTGGCACCGGTTGACATGAGCGCGGCCACAAAGGAGAGAAATTTTGTGCAGTTCTTTTCTTCGAGCATCCTGCTCAGGATGTCTATGCCGTCGGCAAGATTTCGCGACTCAAAGCCACCAGAATTTGCCATGCCGCTCAGGATGGACTGCAAGTCAAATCCGCGGATGTCATAGTCCCTTACTGCATTTCGCAATAGATCGCTTTTGTCATTTCCCGACTTTGTTTTTTTCTTCCCGGCCATGCTCTGGAGCGTTATTAGCCCCGCAGTATAAAATGTCTTGGGCTTTGAAATTCTGGCGGGAAGATTTGACGCGCATATCCTTTTTTTGTGCGTGTGTGTGCGTGCACACCGAATTTTTAATAGCAAGTGCAATTTTACCTAGGGGGTGGAAAGCAACAAGCATTCATTCACAGGCCGGAAGATAGACCCCCCTGTTGTTTCAGCCAACATGAACGTCAGGCAGCTAATCGAATTCTATGGCGCGACCGGATACAATGCTAGGCGGCTCGCCGAAGCTGCCGAGATACTGCAGGACATGATTGATACAAACTCCACCGTGTGCCTTACCCTGGCCGGCGCGATGACTCCTATTGGCCTTGGAAGGTCAATATCGGCAATGATGGAGGCAGGCTTTGTTGACTGGATAGTGGCAACGGGCGCCAATGTCTATCATGACCTGCATTTTGCTTATGACCTACCAATAAGGCAGGGACACTTTGACGTGGACGACGACGTCCTGTATGCAAAACAGATCGTCAGGATTTACGATGTATACATCAAGGAGACGGGAACTCTTCAGACGCAGGACCTCATTGTCCAGAAGGATATGAAACGGGCGACAGACATCCCTGCGAATTCCTCCACTGCAGACATTGCCTACGCGCTGGGCAAGGCAGCCAAGGAGAACGCAAAGTACCCGGAAAAGTCGTTTCTGGTAAAGGCGTACGAGCTCGGAGTTCCTGTATACATGCCGGCCATTGGTGATTCTTCAATCGGCCTCAACATGCTGCCGCTGCTCTTTGAGGGCAAGGGATCGTTTCCAAATGTCATACTCGATGTCGCCGAGTCAGCGGCAATACTCTGGAAGAGTGGCAGATCCGGCGGGCTTGAGCTGGGTGGCGGCGTGCCAAAGAACTTTTTCCAGCAGACGGGTCCGGCTCTCTACCAGATCCTGAAGATAAAGGAGGGAGGCCAAGACTATATCATACAGATGACCGATGCAAGGCCGGATACAGGTGGCCTTTCGGGTGCGACTCTTCAGGAGGGCAAGAGCTGGGGCAAGATAAGGACATCCCACAAGGGAAATGTAATCGTCTATGGGGATTCGTCGGTGTATTTTCCGCTGTTATGTTCATATGCCCTGTCAGTCTGCAGGCCGAGAAAGCACAGGCGCATGTACGAAAAGAAGGACGCGTGGGTCGAGGAGATGAAGCAGATGTACTTCAAGAGCAAGAAATAGAGTCAGTTAGTCAGCCAGCCAGTCAAGCAAAACTCTCGGCCTTTGCTATCCACTGTCCAGATTTTTTCACAAGTTCCAGATTCCCCACCAGCCTGCCGGATGAATAGACCTTGGCATATTCAGACGCAGTGCCTAGCATCGCGTACAGCAGACCCTGCTTTTCATGGTAGCCTGACTCTACTACCTTGATGGCCAACTTGGCACTTGCTTTTCTGACAGTATTGCGCGCAGATGACCAGTCGCCGCTCCACGCAAAAAACTGAAACGTGCCGAACCTGATTGTTTGGAGAGCACCCCCTGCGGGCCGCGCCTCGAACTTTAGGTCGTTCCTTTTTGCGTAGGCGTTCATCCATTCTATGGCCTTCTGTGCCTTTCCATCCTCCAGCCCGAAATTGTCAGCGCCGGCCATCGGGTTTTAGCGCATGCAATCGCTATTTATTTCATTGAAAAAAAGGCGCGTAGGAGGAGTTGCGCATTGGCATGCTGAGTATGTGAGGGAGTG
>DATEIL010000094.1:0-4059 GCA_035279085.1 Nitrososphaera sp. | reverse complement strand
GCAGAAAAAAAGCCGTTGAACCACTACGAAAAGGTTGCAATTTTTGTATATTATCTAACAAAGTTCAACAAGCAGCAGGAAGTCAAGTTTGGAGAGATTCTCTCATGCTATGAGGAAGTCAACGAAAAGAAGCCGAGCATTCTTGACATTGTAAAGAATTCATTGCGCTATAAGGGCTGGCTGGAACAAGGCGCAGATAAATATTCAACCCGTCTCTCAATTTCCGGCGAAAACTTTGTCAAGTTTGACCTTCCTGCAAATGGACATCTGACGCAGCCCGGACAGACCGATTAGGCGCGCCACCAGTCAAACCCGACATAATCCACCTTGCCGGATTTCACTTTGGGGATAGCCAGGATAAACTGCTTCTTTACGGTGGTGGCAAGTCTGCCTGCCAACACTATTCCTGTGGCGGTCAGGACCTCCTGCCCCCTATACACTTGGACCAAGTAAGGCGCATGATCTATTCCAGGTCCTCTTTCATAAACTGCAAAATCGCACCCAAATTTTATGCCAGGCGTTACAATGTAGCCTCTGTCACGCAGATCCTGAAATACTGCATATTTTGTATCAAAATCAGAGTATTGCCGTCTGCAAATCCTCCTGATTTCAGCACTTGACACGGCCGTCTTGTCTGTTCGAACTACCTTCAGTTTACCCTTGTCTGCAAGGTAATGGCCTTCAATGAGATCCAGCACCAGCGGCGCGTCAAAATCCGTCCCTTTTGGCTTTGGGACTCCAAGAGGTTTTCCGTAATACCCGCTACCGAATATGGCTCGCGAGTTTTCTATGTCCCAGACTATGATCCTGTTGTCTACTAGCTGCCCCACGAACATGCCAAATCTCTACTACATGCTCAGTGCAAGTATGGTAAAGGAATCGGATGCTTCCTGGCACTTGTCTATCATGCCCTCGATACCTTCAACAGCATCTTTCAGCAGCAAGAGATCCTTTGTCGAGGAAATTTCACTTAGCGCCTTGATAATGACTGCTCGGTATTTTGCGTCGACTTGGCGTTCCAGCTTTTGCACGTCCTGTGCGAGGTCGATTGCGCTAGCAGGGTTTATCGAAAGGGCCCTGCCCATTTCGTTGAGCTTGAAGATTGTATCCACAACCATGCTGACAAGCTGCTTCAAGTCTTCATCAAAGCTCGCCTTTTTGAGCGAAGCGGCTTTCATGTTGGCCAGCCGGAACGCAACGCCGCTGATATAGCCGGCAATGTCGTCAATGATATACGCCGTGCGGAGTATGTCTTCTCTATTCGCCATCAGGCTGCCAATCTCTGCTACCTCGCGAGTTATTTTCCGTCTCAGGTTCTCTACCTCCTCTTCAGTGTTTCTCATGCGTTCGAGGCACAACTGGATCTCCTTCTCATCGCCCTTGACAAGCGAGGAAGTTAAGGTTGAAAGATCACGTGAGGAGTTGAGAATTCTTGTAATTTCATCCTGTAAAACCGCAAGCGCCTTCCTTTTTGCCTGGACCTCGAGTTCCCCGCTATACATGTTTCAACTCAAAATACCGCGTCAGGCTAATAATTCTATCGATGTTTGTTAAGGAAATAACTTTGTTTTTCAGTGAAGAAAGTTTTGAATCAGAACCTTCTCAGAAATTTCGGCTTGAGCATTTCTGGATGGGACTTTAGATTCCTGATCTTTTCCAGTATGAGTTCCCTGTCCTCAGGCAAGGTGCCTCCAAGAGAATAGACATTTGATGCATGGTTCGCCCTGAATGTCACGGGGGTTTTCGGGTCAAAGTTTGTGACCAGCGTCTCAAGCTCGGCAAGTATGTCGCTATCATCGAGTGGGGCAAAAGGCTCGCCAAACTTGGTCATGAACTCATCGTGAACAGGATCTTCAAGATAAAGTGTCAGAGCACCAACGTAATCAGGGGAAGTTTCCGTCAGAACCCTTGCAGTGTCAGAGATGTGGTCTTTTGTGTACGTCTTGCCGCCCAAGCCCAGGATGACCATGCAGGAAAGCACAAAACCATGGCGCCTGGCCTTGGTGCATGCCTGGACTATGGTCGAGAAGGTAGCACCCTTTGTAACCTTGCGGAGGATGACGTCGTTGCCACTCTCAATACCCACGTAGAGCATGGAAAGGCCGGCCGATCGCAGGTCCTTCAGATCGTCATCAGTTTTCTGCAGCAGATTCTTTGGCATGGCATAACAGGATATCCTTTCAAGGTTATGGAATTTCTCGCGCAAGTATGAAAGGATCTGGATCATCCTTTCACGGGAAAGATTGAGCGCGTCACCATCTGCAAGAAAAATCCTTCTTGTTTCAGGATAGTACTTTGCGGCCAGATCTATTTCGGCCCTGATTTCATCCCATGGCCTCTCCATGTAATCCTTGGTACGATACATGTTGCAAAATGAACACTTGTTAAATGAGCAGCCTAGAGTTACCTGGAAAATCATCGACTCTGCTTCTGAAGGGGGCCTGTAAAGTGGAAAGTCGTACGACAGCTCCATCGGTGCAATGTTGTATGTGCCTCCAATTACTTATATGCTTCCTCATCACAAACTTTAAAGTTCTCAGGCCTAACTACGAGCGATGAAAAAGATTTCGTTGCTGCCATCATTGGTACTGGTGGCAGCTCTGATAGCAGGCACACCTGCCGCGTTGGCGCAGCAGGATGATGCTGCAAGTACAGACGAACAAGGCGCTCAACCACGCACGATTGCAGCCATTGGAACAATATCAAACGTCCAATTTGAGGATGGATCACCGGCATGGATTCTATCCGGCGGCTGGAAACTGAGGGCAAACATCAGTGACGATGACAATGCAACAGTGACCTTCTTGGGTGCGACTAGGATGGTACGGACCGATGGAACCGCCATGCACATGCACTCGATTTCAGATTTTGCGGTAAAAAGTTGGTCCATTGACAATAGCACAACCACATTTAACGGCACGGCAACCATAACCCTGCGTGATGGACCCACCGAAGACATACCAGTAAGCATATCGCTGATGAACGGCGGCGCCATGAGCTTGAGCATTGACAGCGGTGTGGTGGATCACTTTGGAAGTGATCCGATCTACGGTATCATCCTCAGGAGTTTTGATTCAATGGCAGGTCGCGCGAGTGGCGAGAGTGAGAGGCAGGACAACAGCAACGTGGATGGAGCAAGGCCGGCAAATGCCACTGAGACACGTCTCCCCGGTCTGAGTAGATCTTCCGTTAACTATTATCCAAACGCGACAGGCTATCTGGTATATCCGGAGAATGGAACATCTCTTCCTGCTGTAGTCATGATCCATGAATGGTGGGGATTGAACCAGAACATCAAGAATGAGGCAGAAAAACTCGCAAGCGAAGGCTATGTAGTCCTTGCAGTGGACCTTTTCAATGGACAGGTAGCCACGGATGCCCAAGCTGCAAGAAACCTCACTTCAGTTGTCAGTGCTAACCAGCAGGCTGCAATCGAGAACCTCAAGGCTGCCGTCAGTCATCTTGCCGGCCTTCCGAATGTGAATTCGTCACGAATTGCATCTCTGGGTTGGTGCTTTGGAGGCGGATGGTCGCTACAGCTGGCTCTGAACACTGATCAGCCGCTTGCCGGAACTGTGATCTACTATGGAAACCTTGTGACCGATCCGGAGGAACTGTCAGCAATCGACTGGCCAGTGTTAGGCATTTTTGGAGCAGAGGATCAGTCCATACCTGTTGAAACTGTCAGGCAGTTTGAAGCCGGACTGGACAGCAATGAAATACCGAATGAAATCCACATCTATGATGGCGTAGGCCATGCTTTTGCAAATCCATCAGGCGACAGCTATGCAGAGCAAGAAACTGCTGACGCATGGGAAAAGACATTGGACTTTCTAAGCAAAAACGTCTAGTCTGATGCCTATCCCTTTTTTTATTTTTAATTGGGTCGGTTCGTCGCGAGTTCTTCATTGTTTTTACTCAGTCTGGAGCAGCGAAACTTACCTCATCCCCGTTATCTTTCACTGAGCCCTTCTCACTTAAATCTTGGTATATCCTTGCAACCAGGACTGGCGTCAGAATTGCTGCATAGGCAGCCTTTTCATGAGACGCCCAATATTT
>DATEIL010000093.1:0-8803 GCA_035279085.1 Nitrososphaera sp. | reverse complement strand
CGATTTTGATACACTGCGGCTCACGCGGCTTTGGCCACCAGATATGCACCGACTATTTGCGCGTATCCGAGTCCGCACTGAGGAAATACGGCATGACGCTTGCAGACAGGGAGCTTGCGTGCGTGCCCAACAATTCAAAGGAAGGAGAGGATTATAGAAAGGCGATGTACTCTGCCCTCAATTTTGCATGGGCCAACCGGCAGATGATTACGCACTGGACCCGCAAGACCTTTGAGCGCGTCTTTGGGGCACGGGAAGGCGGTCTTGACATGGGCCTAGTCTACGACGTTGCCCATAACATTGCCAAGGTGGAGAGGCACAAGATAGATGGCGAGGGAAGCCGCGACGTTGTTGTGCACAGAAAGGGGGCTACCAGGGCTTTCCCTGCAGGAATGGAACAGGTTCCAGGCAGGTACCGCGGAATTGGCCAGCCCGTGATAATCCCCGGCTCAATGGGCACTGCGAGCTGGATACTGCTTGGCAACAGCAAGTCACTTGACCTCAGCTTTGGCTCAACGGCTCATGGTGCCGGCAGGACGATGTCAAGATCCGCCGCCAAGCGCAGCTTTACGGCAGAAGGCGTCAAAAGCGGCCTCGAGTCAAAGGGGATCTATGTCAAGGCCCTTACAAGGGAAGGCGTCGTCGAGGAGACGCCTGAGGCATACAAAGACGTGGATGCTGTCGCCAACGTTTCGCACTCACTTGGAATTGCCACCAAGGTAGTGAGGCTAGTCCCGATTGGGGTGATTAAGGGCTGAGCTCTGCAGAAGGAGAAGACCCGGACATCGAACTTATCAAGGCGCGCAAGCTCAAAGAGATGCGGGAAAAGGCAGCAGCGCTGGAGAGGGCCAAGGCTGCAAGCGCTTCGCAGCAACAACAGCAGCAGGCAAAGAAAAGGCAGCCAAACGCCCGGGAAATCGTTGCCGGCTTTTTGCACAGCAGGGGCGACGAAGTGCTCCAACTCGCCTACGAGCAGTACCCTTCGCAGGCAGAGGCCATCGTCGCCAGAATCGCCCAGCTTATCCTTGCAGGAGAGCTGACCGAGAGGATATCGGGAGGAGAGCTTTTGTCTTTGTTCAGGTCCGTTGGTCTACGCATCCGAGTCGACACCACCATCAAGGTCGAAGACGACGGCAAGTTCATACCGCTATCGGACAAGTTAAAACAACAGCAACAGCAGCAGGACGATTGACTGACTTGGTGATACTCGGCACATTCATCATGGATTTTCAGACGGTTGATTTTGAGCCCGACTCCAAAGTGGCTCTTGACTACCTCAACAGCCTCCAGAGCCAGTGCCAGCTGGAAAATGCGTTTGCCCTGGACGAGCCCGTCCAGAGCGCCGGCTGGGCCTTTGCAAAATTGTTCATATCCGGGCAGTTTGCGGAAAAGATCTACCAGCAGCATCTGTTTGAAATCGACAACACCAAGGGCAAGAAACTAGAGGACAGGCTGATCTCGTGGTTTGCAGCCCAGCTGAAGAACAGGGGCTGCCAGGCACAGATAAAGATGGCTCCAGAAATGAAGGCATAATCCCGACGAAATCCACACATAGATATATACACACATGTGCACTCGCGCGCGTGCTCTTCTTTTTTACGCTGCTATCCCTGACAGGAGCATGATTATCACTGCAACTGCAAACGCGATTGCTATCAACCCCTTGTGCGTCAGGCTTAGATACATATTTTTGCAGTTTTTGACAGGTCCGCCCAATAGATTAGCCTTCTTGCTCGTAGTAAAATTATTGATTCACTTTGGAATCCCTGTCCCTTGCAAACCTCCTCAAGAGTATGAGCAATGCAGCAGTCCCTCCGATCGAAAAGAGGATAAGCATCGCCAGCAATAATATGCCGCTGCCGCCGCCTCCACCACCAACGCTTGTTTCAACTGCCATATGATGAAATAGGTATATACCGTCACGGTTGCAATTATAGCCTTTTAGTTGCGGCAGGACATCATGCGACGATAGAGCATCTACACGCCGGCTTGACATCTTTAAGAAATGAAAGAAAGGAAAAGAGGGAGAGAGAAAGAAATGGAATCTTCTACACTCGGCGACCGCGTCTTCCGCCAGGCTTTCTTGTCGTATCGTGAGGGATGGGCGTAACGTCGTCTATTCTGCCAATCCTAAAGCCTGCCCTGGCAAGGGCCCTGATTGCCGCTTGGGCACCTGGACCCGGAATCCTCGGGCCAACGCCACCGACCGCCCTGACGCGAATGTGCAGTGCGTTAATGCCCTTTGTTTTTGCGACTTCTGCCGCAGCTACTGCTGACTTCATGGCGGCATACGGGGAGGATTCATACCTGTCGGCAGTGACATGCCTGCCTCCTGAACTAAATGATATGGTCTCACTACCGCTGAGGTCGGTAATGTGAACAAGAGTATTATTATAACTGCTAAATATGTGAGCTACCCCCCACTTTGTCTGGGTAACTTCGTTCGCTACTGCACTTTCAGACATGCACTTACAATCGCTACTTTAGAGGGTTAAAAACGTTATCGCGGAGCGAAATGGGTGTATCCACGGTCCTCAAGTGGCTTGCCGCCGACGCGTACAGTCCCAGAACCCTTTACAACAGTCCCGATGGAGTGCAACCCAATGCCTGCCCTCCTTGCTGCAGAGCATGCCAGTCCGAATTTTGCTTTTGGTATTGTGGCCACTATCTCGTATTCTTCGCCGCCATGGAAGACAAGCTCGCGCACATCAAGGTCGTTTTCGGCAGCAAAATCCTCCACGCCGTCTGCCACAGGGAGGATGCTGTCAACAGCAATGTCCACTCTGTTGCTCTTCCGGGCAAGTTCGTACAACGAGATCGCAAGTCCGTCACTTGAATCGATAGATGCGGAAAAGTACCTTGCCAGATGCATGCCAAAGTCCTGTCTGGGCGATGGCTGCAGAACTGAATCCACTGCACGCCTGGCAAACCTGTTGCCGCTGCCGCTGCTCACGCGTGAATGGGCTCCCTTTAGCAGGATTGCCAGCCCTGAGGGAGGCAGGCCGAACTTGCCCGAAACTACCACGATGTCGCCCGGCTTTGCACCGCTCCTTGTGGGCATCACCCTCTTCCTCTTGTCTGAAAAGCCTACCATGCAGCAGTCAATGACCAGCTCTGCAGCTTCGTTGGTGTCGCCTCCGACTATTTTCACGCCGAATTCTTTTGAAGCGCGTGCAAATCCGTCGGCAAGCCCTTTGACAAAAGATCTATTGGAGCCGGCAGGTATTCCAAGCGACAACATGGCGGCTTCGGGCCGTATGCCTTTGGCGGCAAAGTCGCTGGCACATGATACCATGCTCTTTCTGGCAATCTGCCACGGCTTCATCTGGGGCGGTACATCCGTAGACGAAACCAGCATGTCACACTTTAGAACACAACTATAATTTCGATTATTACTACTATTATTTTTGGCACCAATTGCTGCTGTTGTTGTCGCCAACGTCGCCAAGTCGTCAAGTTCGTCAATGCCCAGCTTGGCGGCGAAAATGTCGATTATCTCTCTTTCATTTAATCTGCTCATAGACTGCCTTAACCTTCTCACTTGCCTTCTTGTACAGCTGCTCCTCCTGTCCTGACCGAGACTCTACAGAAATCCTGATGGCATGCTCGGTGTTTGACGGCCTGACAAGGATCCACGAATCTTCGTCAATTACCGCCTTGACGCCATCGCCAGTAACAATGGAAGAAGCCTCGGCCTTTAGCAAACCCTCCATCCTGTCAATCACTGCCCTGTGCTGTGACGAATCTGCGATTACCTTTGAACGGACCTGACCATATAGGGAAGCAAACGACATGCACTCTTGTATGATCTTCTTGTCCAGTGTAGAGATTGTCGCGGCTGCCAACAGCCCGTCCCTGCACATGTTGAAGCGGGGCATGATAAAGCCGGCACTGCTGCCCTCGCCCCCTGCATCGGCATCTTCTTCGAGCATCTTTCGGACGACATTGGCCTCGCCTACCTTGGAATGGCCGACCCTGCCCTGGCGGCTCTTGACATATTTTTCAATGGCTACACTGGTGTCGATGCTCACCACGATGTTTTTCATGCCCATTTCGACGGCACGGGCGACACAGAGCAAAAGCGTGGCGTCGGGACCAAGTTTTTCGCCTGCATCACTGACGACGACTAGCCTGTCAGCATCAAGGTCCAGGGCAAAGCCATAGTCAAGATTGTTCGAAGTGACAAGTGATCTGAGATCCGCCAGCGGGTCGGCAGTAGGATCCGGCCCCCGTGATGATATGGCTGCTACTCCGTTGACGCTGAGATACTGGTGCCCCAGTTGCTTGAAGACCCGCTCTGCATAGCCGCAGGCAGCCCCTCCGCCGGGGTCAATGCCTATGCGTACCTTTGCGCTGGATTTGGTGAGATCGGCAATATCTTCGACGTAAGTTGATGCGATAACATGCTCTTGGCCAAACTTACCGGGGTATCCCGGTTTGGATTGAAGCATGACTTCGAGTTCGTCTTCAAACAAGCCTCTTCCTTCAAGAATGAACTTTAGGCCATTCCATTCCAAAGGGTTGTGAGAGGCGGTGACAATCACGCCTGCCACGTACTTGCGCGCTTCCCTAAAGGCGGCCGGAGTTGGTGCAACACCCAAGTCGTAAACATCGATGCCTTGAGACATCAGGCCTGCAGCAACAGCCTGTGACAATATCCTGCCTGACGGTCGGGTATCGCGGGCAAGCACGCATCTGCCTGACTTGATCGAGTTTGCGAACAACCTGGAGAACCTGTCAACTTCATGGAGGTCAAGGTCCTGTCCATAGACGCCTCTGACGCCCGAGATGGAAATCTTCAAACGCTGACAAATCAAGGACGCGCCTATATATTTAATGTCGCGGGATGTTGCATCAAGTGGATTTACAGTCATCAAGCCGTCATCACTGAAGAACCAAAGACTCTTCAAGGAATTGAATCAACTGAATTAATCCGAGCGCAATTTCTATTTCGGAACTGCGGAATCGTCAATGGAAAAGATCGTTTGTAGGAGCAATCTGTAGTATGTATGATCGTACGATTCAGAATGATTATAATAGTGCTAGTATCGTCATTGAAAAAGAAGAGCGCCCTAGTAGCTCAGCCTGGCAGAGCGAAGGTTTCGTAAACCTTAGGTCATGGGTCCGAATCCCATCTAGGGCTTTTAAGATTCCCGGCTCCTCCATTTTGCCTCGTCATCCTCGGAATCATTACCTTCTTGAATGCTGCTGGGTATTGTTCAAATATTTCTTGATGTGGGTAAGAAACTCTCGATCACCATCGACAATTCATCTTTCTTTACTCCAAGGGCATTGGCAGCTACCTCGTAATCCTGCTCAGTAAGCTGTGATAATACATCCTTGATTTGCTCTTCGTCAAGAATATGCGATAATTCATCTCTAAGTACAGGAGTTCTTGTCCCCGAGTGCCAGATTAAGGCGTAAATATCTGCAACGTCTTTGATTCTTTTGTGGTCCTTTTGTCTCTTTAGAACCGAATTGATTTTTGTAGCAAGAAGAACTTCGGCATTGGGGAGCATAAGATTCACCCCAAAAGCATTGATAGTCTTGTAACGCTTCTTCTCAAATACCTGCGCCAATAGTGGTTCATCAATGGGATTTATTTTAAGAACCTGAGCAATCTGTGGAGTGACATGGTCAACAATCGGATCGACATAGAGGTTAAATATGTTGTATGAAGGCACTTTTTTGCTCTCTTGTTCTGTCAACGGTCGTTTCGTATCCTTGTGATAGTGCTGGACGAGCCGTTGACTGACCAAATAGAACCCATTGCTTTCTAGAACCTGTATCGCTTTATTGAAGGTAGATGTTTGTAGTGCTTCGGCAGAAGTGGCTTTTGGATCGATATGAAAGCCAAGATCAATATCCTTTGAACCGTGGTAGTTCCTACCAGTGGTTCTGCTGAAACTATCATTAACGACTAGATAAGTAGCCCAGCCTCCGAGGAGGCAAAGCGGCTCTGGAACTTGAGAAAAAACCCTTGCAAGGTTATTCTGCGAAATTTCAGTCTCGTAACCTTCGTATAAGATCTCCGTTCACCGCCTTTTCAAGTAAATTATTTGCCGCTTCAACTCCTACTCCTCCTTCCCGAAGCAAATCGACGATAAGTTGTGGTATTGAAACTAACTCCAATCCCTCAAGAGCTTGTGAATTGTAAAAGACATGATCGTCGTAAGCTGGCAAGATTCGGACATTACCCCTTCCAACTAATGCACCTTCATTCAACAATATCTTGTGCCATTTTGCCATGCCCTTTGGCAGGATATACAGGTCAATTCTTGATGGAAAAAGATAGTTTTGGACTAGATTTTCTGCCTGATATGTCGTCAGTGCGTACTTGAGCCTTTCATTATTTTGACTCTTAAGAATTTGTAGAGGTTCTCTGACTAAATATTCGCGGTAGCTGGTTTTGACTTTCCAGCCTGCCCACAAGTTTATCATCTCTTTGTATTTGATAACCTGTGTGCCTCTGACCATACCCGCGATTTGTAAATCCCTTAGAATTCTATGGGTAGTTGCCCAAGGGGATTCTGACAATATCGATAGCCTGTATTTCGTTACATTGCCCTCAGGATTGTTTAGTAGCGTCCTGATAATTCGCTCTTTTGCTATGGTCCTTCGGCTTTGAATATTTTCTTTGCCTTGTTTGTCCATCTGCTTTATTAGCAAATAATTACTGGATATATCCAGTATGCTTGAAACATATAAGCATTATGGATATAGTCATCTTACAACAACTAAACTGTGGCTCGTTGGATTGTAACCTAAAGTACAAGTTGTCCATTCTCTTCAAGCAGTCTCTCTATGTTATATCATTTATCTTCGACGGCTAGGCAAATTCAGTTTTTACCTAATTTCGCGATTTGCCTGTCCTTCCATACGCATAAGTAATTGTGCATTCTACTCAACCTAATCCTGAATCTTTGGCGAATGTTTATTGTGATAATGACGATATCAACAATGATGTCGTTTGTATTTCTACTATTGCCATATACTCTTCACGCTAAAGCCATGTCCGTTGCTATAATCACAATGTCACAACCCATCATATCTGACCAAGAAGGAAATAGCCTTATTCAAGCTGCAAGAGAAAGTCAAATCGCATTATCAACTACGGTCTTTAACAACATCCTGCAAAGCCAGCCCTACGTTGCAATTATTGAGATCAGAGATGAATCTGGAATCACGGAATCCCTAGCATGGTCTTCAGGGGTCCTACGCGCCGAATCCAATAGGACAATAGGGATATCATTTATTCCCCATGAGGCAGTAACTTACACAGTAAGGGCATTTGCGATAACTGATCTTGAACAGCCGATGGTACTTTCACCTGTTGCTCAATCTGAAATTAACGTCGGAAGTGAGAAGAAAATTGAACGGGTAACCATGTTTGAAGATTATCCCCTCCCTACTGTAGAAATCCTTCGAAATTATACCAGGATGGATGCATCAGAGTTACAAAGGAGACTCTGTGTCGAAACAACAGAAGAGAGATTCGATGTCAATTCTCTCGCAGAAGGCGATCCCAATGCTACAAAATGGCTACCACAGAAATTAACATTTGAAAATCTTGTACCGAAACTGACATTGTATAGAATAGGGTGTTCAATCGATAGTCATGGAATACAATACGCTCATTACATAATGCACAATAATGCTCCAACTTTTGTTTCAGATTTCAAAGGCCTTTTTCAACCGATCACTTCGGATAAGCAAGCACTAGAGTATGTGGCATACTTTTGGCTAGCTCATGGTGAAAAGGGCATTAGGACCATAATTCCTTCAGAACCGCAGTTTGAATCTGCTACAGTAGGATGTGTTCTAGAGAAAAACCCGCCATTTAGGAACATTAGAATAATTGAAAAATCAGGATTCTACATGATAGGGATCAATATCTTTGACCGAGATACAGGCGCAATTTATCATCTGGAGTGGAAAGTACCCTTTTCTTCAGATGGAGTTGTATATGCAGATAGTGGGTTCAAAGTAGGCCAGTGCAATGTGTCTGACTGAGAAGCAAAGGCGGGGCATTTTCAGTTGTCATTGCGGTCATTCTATGGCGCTCTAAAGAATTCATCTTATGATTAGAGAGAACAGGTCTCTATGACTAGACAGAATATCCCTCAATGGTCATAGCTGCAGAGCTCCAATCGACGCATGCCCTATCTGCGACTGATGATCTTCAACATCAGACTTGAAGAGAAAGACAGACCTGCATTCTTTGCAAAAATAGATTTTGTCCAACTTTTCTGGAGTAGCGGATTTTAAAGCAGACAGTACGCGAATTTGATGCCAAGTCAAATCTTAAAGCTCTCCGCATGCCAGCTCTAGAGTCAATGTACGAAGAGCCTATACAGCAAAATTTTGGTGATGTCACATTATTGAGATATCGACAGCAGCTCAGGTATCCAGTCACGGTATGTTTCCCGCCGATTTCATTAACAAAAATGATGTGACACCTGAGTCGACGTCGTGCCTAGGGGTCTGATGTTTTTTAAAGAACCGTTGATAGCGATGTCACGCAGTAGGCCCCGAAAATCTTAGCCGCAATACATGACATTCAGAATTTACGCGAATAGGGCCCTGTGATGACTTTAACACATGCTAAAACCCAGCACATCATGGCCTGTCAATTTATATAATCACATGACATACTTTTCTTTATTCGCATTGTGATTCCCACATGGTTGCACGCGTACAAGTGTTCCCATGTCACAAACGACAATTGTGTGGGGCTGCTGTCACAATGCGAATACTCTTGTGTCTTTTCCAATAATTCTGCATGCTAATGCGAATATGCTTG
>DATEIL010000092.1:0-3305 GCA_035279085.1 Nitrososphaera sp. | reverse complement strand
TCACGCTGAAATACAGCGATGAAAAGGCAGACCTTTTCAACAGGATACGGGACAACAGTACCCAGATCGACTGGAGCATGAGCGGCACCGCGACAATTGAATCCGGGACTACGCTTGTCACAAAGGAATTTCATTCAGTTTTGGAAAAGTAAGGTGCGGTCACCGGGATTTGAACCCGGGTTACGGGCTGTCTACGCAAAATGATATTTTGCATGGAAGGCCAGTGTCCTAGACCAAACTGGACGATGACCGCATCTGCTCTAGTCGTATCGTTTTTGTTGCTGTAGTGCAATATCCATAGGGTATTAAATCTTAATCGGGAAAAATGACGTTCAGCAGGACGTCGACTGCCTTGTTCTTTGCCTTTTGCTTGAAGTGCTCTACGCCTTGCTTTGGCCGGTCGAGGGCCTTCTCCTGCTCAACTTCTGCTACGGGCCGATGGTCAAGGGCGCCGTAGAACTGCACCCTGTAGCCCTTCATCTTTGAAAGCGTGGCAGAATTGAGGGTTTCGTGGTTCCACACTGACCCAACAAAGTAGACAAATGGCGGATTTGGTTTTTTCTGAATAAGTTCATAGATCCGGTCAACAGTCTGGGAAATGTTTTTCGAGTCAGAGTCTATCGCTATGATACTGCCGTCTACGCCCGCACTGACAAGCTCGTCCTTTATCTTGCCTGCCGGCCCCTGCTCGCCGACAATTATCACCATGGTCTTGTGCTTGTCCGGCCTTGATGTCATCACGATGCCGTACGTCTCAAGCCCGACCTTTACGCGCTCTTTGATGTAATCGGGAAGCGTGCCGTCTGAGGTACGGCCGGTATGCACTGCGTAGAGAATTATCAGGTTGCCATCAGTAAATCGATATTCAGACAATTTTTTCCTTTCTCTCCCCTCTCTTTCAATACCAGGTCGTTGCAACTTTCTTTGGCGCGGAGATCTGCCTCTCCAGCTCATCGAGCCTCTGGATCGCCTCAGGGATTTTTTGCAATTCCCGGTACTGCTTGTCGTGCCTCACTTTTCTGACGACTTCGAGCACCTCGTCCATTGTGACTCCGTGCTTGATGTCGTATTCTATTTGCTTTGCGCAGCTGGTAACAGTGCTGTATTTCTTGTAGTTGCGTTTTTCAAATGAAGAAGCGTCAGGAGAAATGCCCTTTACAAAACGAATGATAACCTTCTCAACATGCTCGAGATGCCAGTCTTTCATAGCAAAATTGTTAGGCTTCATAACTCCAATGCTTAGAAAGGTTGGCTATTTAATCTCTTTCCGGATCTCGAGATAATCGCGCAGATCGATTTCCCCCTGTCCCGGAATTATTGCAATCTCAAATCTCTCTTTTGGTTTTTGCAGAGTCGCTGTCGCGTCAATTCCAAGCTTTGTTGTGAGCAGGTTTGTCTGGTCGCTCGATGGGTCGAGGCTTGAACCCTTGACGTTTGGAACGATTACAAAGCCCCTGTCGGCCTGACACCGGGTTATCACAGCATACTCTACCGCCGTGGCGTCCGTAGGATCGATGTCGTCGTCCACTACAGTTGCAGTCTTGAGGGAAGGGTGGGCTGCAAACGCTGCAAAAATGGCATTCTTGGGTTCGCCCTCCAGCCGCTTCTTTATCTGGATAACGGCGGCAAGCCAGTTGCATCCTCCGTCGGACAGATGCACGGACTTTGTAGTAGGAACCACATTTTTCACGTAATCCAGAATTTTTGCCTCAACGGGCAGTCCCATCAGGAGCCGGTGTTCCGCATATCCCGGCAGGACGTCATGATAAACTGCGTTGTCACGGTATCTAATGCGGTCAAGTTCAAAGACTGGCTGCTTGCGCCTATGGTCATACGTGCGAAGCATTTCCACCATCCATTCTTCTTGCGTTCTGTCGCGCAGGATTCTTCCCTCGATAACAATCTCTGCGTGGCTTGGGACATAAAGACCGGACCCTGGCGCTCTTGAAACGGTCAGCCCGCTGTATCCGAGGAGCGAACTGGCGATTTGCATTTCGTCGACTCCGTAGGCGGCCTGGTAGGCTGCGGCAATGCTAACCGCAGGGTGGACACCGATTGTTATCGCAACTTTCAGGTCTTCTCCATGGTCCCGGGCATGGGAATAGCATTTGTGGAGGTGCCTGCCCTCTACCATGCGTATTGCCATGTGTCGGTCGTCCAGAAGCAAGAGCCGATGAGTGGAAGAATTCTGGTTTCCCTTCTCCTGATCCTTTGTGTAAACTATGGACGAAGTAATGAAAGGGCCTGCGTCCTTCTCGAAATGGGTGACCACGGGAAGATCAGCCAGGCTTGCAGAGGAATTCTTTTCAAAAGACGCAGGGGCCTCGGATATCCTTGGCGCAGAGAGGCGACCAAGGGCCTCGGTGATTCTTGAATGGATGGCCGTCTTTATGTTGTTATTATTATTGTTATGGTTCTGGTCAACTTTGGCAGGATTCCCACCGGAAATTGCAAGGTAGAACCTTTCGGGCGTCCCGCACACGTTGGCCGCGACTGCAAACTTGCTGTTGCGAACCTTTGAAAATACGACTGCTTCCTTCCCGTCGAGCTTTGAAGTAACGGCTGCCAATTCGAACTTTGTGCCCACGTCCTTTCTTACTCGTGCGAGCTGGCCTTGCCCTTCAAGCAGCGAGAGAAAGCCCCTGAAATCAGGAGAATTAATTTTGCTACTACTACTAGTACTGCTATTATCCGCTGTTTTGTCCTTCATTGCTGTTGTCCCTCCTCTTTTCAACTATATCCATGACCACTCCCATAATTGCCTTCATGTCGTCAAGATCTAGTTGGACCTTGTTATGAAGCGATACCAGGCAGATCCCGTTTATCATGGACGAAACTTTCTCAGAGACCGTGTTGATAAATATCGAATCATACTTGCTTGGAATGACCTTGGCAGTATTGGCCTTTCCGCCCGAGGCGCTTATTGATGCGGATATAGCACCTATACGCGGCTCGCCTTCGAAAATAATCAAAAAACAGCCATTTTGAAAAAAGAGGTTTTGGACTGAGAATTCTCTGCCGGTGTTTGATCTGACAACTGTGCCTTCCGCATCAGACCCGCCTTGCATTATATTCTTCTTCTATCTTACGCGCACAGTGATTGGCTTGGCGTCCTTGAATTCCTGCTTCTTTGTCCGGGCCCTCAGCTTTGCCTTGTACTTTAGGTTCCTAGGCTTTGTCCTCAGCCTGTACCCGCAGCACGGGCACCAAAGGCCATCCCACTTGATGAATATTTCACATATCTGGCATCGCTTTTGTCCAGAAGCGTACCTGCCAGAGCCAACCGGCTTTTGCGCCTTGTGACG
>DATEIL010000091.1:0-3305 GCA_035279085.1 Nitrososphaera sp. | reverse complement strand
AGATCCTCAGTAAATCTCATTGAGATTCTGACGGTCCTTAGAAAGAGGGCCTCGAGGAGGGGAATTTGGTATCAAAGTTTATCGACTGAAGACAGAGACGCCTTGGGTTGGAAGGATGATCTGAATTACATAAAGTACATAGGGCAAACATATTCACCGACATCTGCAAGCAGGGGACAGATGGTCATCGGCACTCGGAGTAGGTCCACGATGATGATTATGCAGTCGAGAGGAGATTAGCAAGTTGAAGCCATCGTTCCAGAACAGAAAACGGCGCGCAAAGGAAGAGATAGTCGCTCTGATAATCAATAGCGCGCGTCAGGGCGCATCGCGTACTCGCATAATGAATGAGAACTTTTTGAACTTCAAGCAGGCCAAAAAGCACATTGATTTTGCGATTGACATGGGTTTTCTCTATTTCGATACTAATGGCAAATTCATTGCCACATCAAAAGGCGTCGAATATCTGCGGAGGTTCTTTGACGTGGTCAGCCTTGAGAATGATGTGTCTGAGAAGAAAAAACTGCTCTTGGACATGATTGGGAAGGATGAGGCAAAGGTATGTTAGAAGAGAAATCAAAGCTGGACCTTGACTCACTGGTTACAGTAGTCGTCCCCACTCTCAACGAAGAAGAGGGGATTGCAAGGGTAATACAGGAACTTAATTCAGTTGGTCTCAGAAAGGTCATGGTCGTGGACGGCTACTCCCGCGACAGGACTGCAGAAATTGCCGAGAAATCAGGTGCCAGTGTGCTTTTGCAACAAGGCAGGGGCAAGACAGGCGCGCTCAAGACCGCTATTGACCAGGTGGAAACTCCGTTCATGCTAGTCATCGACGGCGACTTTACGTATGACGCCTCTTCGATAGGCAGGCTGCTTCAGCACATGCACCACTATGACGAAGTTATAGGCGCAAGGGTGCCGACAGACGAGAGGAGCATGACAGGTCTCCACAAGTTCGGCAACAGAGTCATCACGCGCCTCTTTAACCTGATGTTGAACACAGGGTTGTCAGACGTCTGCTCGGGCCTGTACTTGCTGAGGACGGACAAAATGAGGGAGATTGACCTTTCAACATCTGGCTTTGACGTCGAAGTAGAGATTGCAGCGCAGATCGCAACTTCTGGCAGGATAACTGAAGTGCCGTGCAACTATAGGCCGCGGCTTGGCCGGCAAAAGTTGTCCACGTGGAAGAGCGGCTTTAGGATCGTCAAGAGCATTTTCGGCCTTGCGAGGTCGTACAACCCTGGCATGTTTTATTCTATGCTTGGAAGCCTACTGCTGATACCTGCCGGAATAATCCTTGCCATCTCCTTCCTGGAATGGCTTGCAAGCGAGGATGTGTCAAACTCGTGGTTCTTTGTGGGCCTGTCTATGCTCATGGTTTCCATCCAGTCCATGAGTGTAGGTGTGGTTTCGCTTGTAATGCGCAGGGCGGAGCTCAGAATCAATCGCAGGCTAAACCTCTTGGGTACCAAGCAGTTCATGCAGCACCAAACACGCATAAGTGAGTAGATCTGAAAATTCCAATTGCAGGTAAAAGGTCAGAGTCTGTGAACGACTACTCTGCGGCGGGATCTGAAGGTGCTCAGGTAGAAGGTATCAGAGCGCTTCAGGAGGAAAATCTCAGGCTAAAGCAGAAACTATGGCGGCTCCGGCTCTCCGGAACGCTCACCATAGGTCTGGTGCTAATAGGGATTGGAGGCGCATCTCTCGTAGCCTCTTATCTTGCATCCTCGGTAATCCTTACGCTTGCAGGACTGGGACTGGTCTTTTGGGGCGTGATAATGCTCTACATTTCACCCCAGCGGTTTGTCCCGGAAAAAGTAGTCGAGTCGATGTCAATATCGATGACCAAATCTATCGACAAGCTCCTAGTCAACATGAATTATGGCGGGAGGACGATCTTTATGCATCCCAAACACCTGAAGGGTTTGTCACAGGGTTATGTATTCATACCCTTTGAGGCAAAGGATCAGAGCGCGCTGCCGAGCGACGAGGCACTTGCGGAAGAAAGGCTTGTCTATGATAACCCGCGGGGCATCTTTATGGTGGCACCAAGCCAGGGGCTGGTCAAACTGATTGAAAGCGAGATGGACAGCAATATGGCGGCTGCAGACGTGGCATATCTCAAGGAAAGCCTGCCAAAGCTCATGGTAAACAACCTGAGGTTGCTAGACAGCATGGCGATTGAAGAAAACCACGGGTTTATCCGTGTCAGCATGGTCGGCGAGGCTGCGGCTAGAGTATGCATGACAGTAACTAAAGAGACCAAGATTGGAGAGCACTTTGGCTGCCCGCTGTGTGCTTCGCTTGGATTGATAATCAGCAAAGCAACCGGCAAACCCGTAACGATTCAAGAGAACAAGGTCCAAGAAGTAGACAGCGTCATTACGACCACCTATAGGATGCTGGAGATCTGAAATGGCATTTGCGGCATCCCTTTGGGACATTGGAATCCTGACTGCAGGATGCTCGCTAATTGTGCTTTTAGTATCAGAAGTAATTTCCCCGCATTATGGGAGAACCAACTTGCAGCTAAACCTGAAAAGGCTGAGGCTTGCCGCAGCTGCATTTGTTGTGCTTTTCATGGCCATAGGGATTGTGAATGTCGTCACGGTGGCAAGTAATTAGGAGATACAGGAAAAAAATTGCTAAACATCATCATATCCTTTGCAGTCAGCCTCGTTCTCGCAGGCAACGTTACGCTTGCCTCAGAGACTCCTGATGGCAGCACCGGGACTCACTTTGTGGTGGCCACAACGAATCAGGCGCTAAAGAGCCTCAAGAGTGCAGAATATGCAGGAGCCGATGTATCGGAGCTGGTGACCCGGTTCAATGCAGCAATCGACCTGCAGAGGCAAGCCGAAAGTGGCACATATTCCAGCTGCGTGTCATATGACGAGTGCATAATCGATGCAAACAAGATGATGCTTTCAATAGTCGAAGACGCCACGTATCTTTCCACGGAGGCGACTGCCAAGAAGGAGCAGGCCAATGTAATGACATTCACAGTCTATGTCCCACTCGGCTCCTTTGCCGCATCTCTCTTGATTGTCGTTGCCTACAGGGCGTGGCAGAACCGCAGAATAAAGAGGTACCAGGGAATGGATGTTCATCAGAGAAGGAGCAGCAGTCACTAGGCATGCTATCTCAAAATAGGTTTTCCACAAGTGCGAAACGGATGCTCACCTCGGGGCTCTTTCTTATGGTATTTGGGTCATGCTTTTCGATAATGCTCACGCTGGCGTACGCAAGCCTCAGCTCCGCCCCCCAGGAGCACTTTATAACGCTCAGCACAGTCG
>DATEIL010000090.1:0-4444 GCA_035279085.1 Nitrososphaera sp. | reverse complement strand
AAATCCCTCCGCTTGTTCCTTATTCTTGCATGGAGGATCTGCAATCTTGATTTAGCTTTCCTCATATTTCGACTATTCTTTAGTCGATGGGATAGAGTGCGACTAGATCTCTTCAGACGTCTAAGCTTATTACTCAAATAGAGTGGATTCTCAATAGCCCGATTTTGAGAATCGTGGCAGAATTTCTTAATCCCAACGTCAATTCCGATAGACTTTGTCGGATTGATAAACATGGTAATTGGTCTTGAGAAAATGCAAACTAAGAGTGCATACCATTTCTTGTTCCTTTGAATGACCGTTACCTGCTTGATTCTGTCAATATTCATATGCAGTCTAATTTCCATATAGCCAATTTTTGATAACCACAGCAGATTTGTGTCACCATGCTTCTCAATCTTGAAGCCCGATTGGTTATATGTGAACGAGCTGAACTGTTCTGATGGCGAGTGGTGAATTTCACCCACCATATACCCACGCTTCTTCTTTTCATTTAGTGACTTTACCGAAGCAGCAAGTCGAGTTGATATCATCTGCAACATCTTACTATGGTAAGCCCGTAGCCACTGCTGTTCTTCTTTCAATTCTGTAAGCGCATAATTCAACTCATTCCGTGAAAATACTCCTTTTCTAACCAGCGGCAACAGCTCATTGTACACCGCACAGTTTGCTCTGATAGTATCAACAAGTTTGAATTCTTGTTGGTGGTTCGGGTATAGTCTGAATGTGTATGTGCGATATGTAGTGCCAATGCTCAATATTGTAACACTGTTTCAGTTCTTGAGTTGAAGCCCAAGCTTATATTCCTTGGATATTTTCAGGGGGAGGGAGTGGCGCAGCCACACTGTATGCGTTTTTATTCCAAATCTCTATAAGAGGGTAAAAATTAGGAGATTATTACAAAATATGCACGGTTACATGGCTCAGACCTGGCGGACTATGTGGAAGAACAATTCCGACGAACTAAAGTCAAAGGCTATCGGCTGGAGGGCAGAGCCAACAATCAGCAGGATAGAAAGGCCCAGCAGGCTCGACCGGGCGCGGAGGCTTGGGTACAAGGCAAAGCAAGGAATTGTTGTTATCCGGGTCCGTGTAGGCAGAGGAGGCATGAGGAAGCAGCGACCTGTTGCAGGCAGGAGACCAAAGCACATCGGTGTGGTTCACATAAAACAGGGTATCAGCATGCGCAAGGTGGCTGAACGGAGGGTGAATGAAAAGTTTCCAAATCTCGAAGTTCTTGGCTCATACTATCTCCACAAGGACGGGATGAATATCTGGTATGAGGTTATCCTGGCAGACACTGCACATCCTGCAATTTCAAAGGACAGGGAAATGCGCGGAAAGCTAAAGGCTTTTGCAAAATAGGCCCTAGATCATTTTTCTTGTCTTTTCAATTGTTCCGGCAAGTTCGCCGGCCGATGTTTCCTTATCCATGGTGATATAGTAAAAGTAATCTGCGGCCGGGATAGTCGCGATCTTTACTTTTTCGTTTTCTGTATATGAAAACTCTGTCCTTCCAACAGACTTTTCAAGGCTCTTGCGGAGCTGGCTTCTGGTAGCTTCGATAAAGTATTCGTTCCTAGCTTCTTCCGGGTTTAGGAGGGGTGTCACTCCCTTGCGCAGACTGCCTGCAAGCGTCCGTCCAAACTTGTTAATGATGCCTGCGTAGCGGATACGGGGGGATATTGCGAGGATGGAATTACACTTTTCCTTGAGCTTCGCAGTCTCTGGATCTGCTTGCGGTCTTTTGGACATTATGACTAGTATTACACCACAGCTGATATATGAACTACTTTTTGGGCATCAGACGGCAATTGGCATGCAAGTCAACCCTGGGCGCTTGAAAGGTATAGCAGCGCAGACATGCCGGATAAATGCCGAAATTCCGTGCTGCGAACCTAGAGTAAAAAATTACAAGTCATAGACGTTTCCGTGTTGCAATTTTATAGCTGAGAAAACATTGCAGTTGTGATGGACTTTCAGCTATTTTTTTGTCGCAATGGCTGTAGTCACCAGCGCTTCATCCGCGCCTTTGTGTCTCCTTTGCAGGTTGTTTGCAGCGGGATGGACAAAGAAGATCCTTTGATTGGACTGGGAGATTGGCCGCTGAGAACCAGCTAAAGTAGGGTTGATGCGCAGGCTGCGAAGTGAATCTCGACTTGCAGGATACGCGATGTCCTTGCTATGGTCGCTTCCTGAGAAAAGACACCTCACAACAGGTTCGGAAGTGAAGATAAAATCTGCGTGACCTATTGCTCTCTGTAATGTTTCGAGATTTCCTACCTGAGGTTGGGAATCGACAATTTGCCGAGCCTAATTCTCAGGTGAATCGCCAGGGCGACAGATACGATAGAAAGAATTACTGCTGTCAGAAATATGCTGTCGTAGGCCTGGACCGAGGGATAGCTCGTGCTCATGCCCTTCACCATTATGCTTGACTGGAACATCTGCATGTAGACGCCTGCAAGAGCAGGGCCTACAGACGATCCTACAATTCTCAGAAGCGTATTCATTCCAAGCGACATACCCGTAAACTGGATGGGCGTGGCGAGCAGCGTAACATTGAGTGCGCCGACGTTTGTGAGGGAAAGGCCGGTCGACAGTACCCCCAAGCTGGCTGCGACAGAAACGGCGTCATTATGAAATGCAAGAAGAAATCCAAAGCCGGCAGTCGTGACAATCGTTCCTAGGATTATGGGCCTGACTGAGCCGAGCTTTTGGACAATAAAGCCCGCCGTCGGCCCGAAAACCAAAAGCACGATGGCAAATGGCAGCTGAACATAACCTGCCATTGCGGCGTTTCCCCCAAATCCAAGCGGCTCTGGATTTCTGACAAGCACCGGTATAGTCTGGAAGACCATGAACATTGAAAATCCTACGATCATGATGATAAGGTTTGAGGGTAATATGGCAGCATGCGAAACTAGTTTGAAATCAATTATCGGAGCCCTTGCCCTCCTCTCGACTATGATAAAGGACACGAGCGCCGCGGTACCGGCGCCCACAAAGAGCGCAATTGTCACGGCCGTTGACCTGTCGTTCCCGGTCTCCATCATGGTGAGCGCTATTAGAAAAGAGGTTACGAGGATTGCAAGTGCAACTGCTCCTTTGTAGTCTATAATCTTTGGAACAATGTGCTCCGCCGCCTGGTTCTTCTCACTCTTCTTTTCGCCGCTTTGTCCACGGTCATAGTTGAACCGCAATATGACAACAAATAGCAATACTGCGATTGGAATCGTCGTGAAAAAGGTCGCGTGCCATCCATAACTCGTGATAATGACTCCTCCCGCGACAAGCCCGATCACCGCGCCCGATGCAAACATTGATGATATTACTCCCTGCCCGATCGATAGCTTTTCACGGGGGAACTGGTCGCGGATAATGCCAAATGCAATGACAAACATGGCCATTCCAATTCCCTGAATTGACCGGGCAAGGAATAGCATATAGATGCTGGATGAAAATCCTGCGATGGCTAGGCCAACTATGTAAATGGCCAAGATAATTAGCAGCACCTTTTTCTTACCGTAAATGTCCGACAGCTTGCCTGCAATCGGAGTCATGACGGCACCGGGGATTAGATAGGCGGTGAGAATCCACGAAGACATCCCGTATGATACGTTAAACTCGCGTATGAGGTCAGGGATCGCAGGGATAAGCATCGTCTCTGCATACATTACCATCGTTGCGATGCTGCTGAGGACCGCAAGGACTTTCCATGCTGATGCAGGAACCTTGGCAGGCCCTGCTGCCTTGTCCTTTTCTTCAAAAGTTCCCAAGTTTTTTTCAGCGACTTGTTAATGTCAATTGCTCTTAACCTAATTAAATGGTGTGGGGAACAACGCCAAAAAATGATCAGACCTCTGCTGCGACTCTTCTAAGATATCTTTCCGAGGTAGGAAAGGGCAACGCCCATCGGAACATGCACCTCGATCTGATCTGTTCTGCTGTCATAGATGCCATAGAGCGATTCCAAGTCTACTCTGTCATAGTATCTGCTGCTGGCACCAGTGACGTTGACGTGCTGGGCAAAGATTTCAAGGTCCAGTCGCATCCTGTTCTCATCAATAGTAGAAGGCGTCACGTTGACTTTGACGTCTGTCGCATTGATGTGATGGCCCATCAGTTCGTGTTCCAAGCTTGAAATATTGTACTGAACCCTAGTCTGGTTGTTCAGCACATCATTTTTGATGGTGTCATTGGGAAAAATCTGTCCCGAATCGAGTGTGAATGTGTAATCAAGAAAGTCAAGAAAATACGCATGCGGGATGGCAGCCTGAGAATCAGCGCTTGCAAGCGGCATGGCTGTATGGCTGCCTAATGGCAATAATAATAGTGTGGTGACTGCCACGATAAGTGGTAGAGAGAGCATCAACAATGCAAGCCATTGTCCTAAATGAAATATAGAAGTTGCAAAGATTCAAAGCAATAGGTGGCATGTACATGT
>DATEIL010000089.1:0-3828 GCA_035279085.1 Nitrososphaera sp. | reverse complement strand
GATCTATACGCCCTTTTTTGCCGAATCCGCGCTCGAAGGGATCACCCGCGAGAGTGCCATAATCCTGGCCAGGGAACTGGGACATGAAGTTGTGGAGCGCCCAGTGCCGAGAACCGAGCTTTACCTTGCCGATGAGATATTCCTCACAGGCACAGCTGCAGAAATAGTCGCAGTCACAAGCATAGATGGACACACTATTGGCAATGGAAAAGAAGGACCTATTTCAAAGCGAGTCCGCGAAAATTATGCCAAGGTTGTTTCCGGTGGAGTCAAAGAGCACATGGAATGGTTGACTCCCGTATGGTAGCATCAAATGCAAAAGTGGGTGATGACGGTGGCCTCAACATTGCAGTTATAGGAGTCGGCGGCTGGGGCAAGAACCATGCCCGCGTGCTGAATGATTTTGGCTACCTTGCAGCAGTCTGCGATGTTGACGCCGGAAGGGCAAAAGAACTTGCTGACAAGTTCGGGGCGCATTCATACTCTTCAGTTGATGAAATGCTCGACAAGGAAAGACTTGACGGCTGCCTCGTGTGCACTCCCACAAAGACCCATGCAGCGGTCGCAAGGAAAGTGATGGAGCGAGGGGTAAATACATTTGTCGAGAAGCCAATGTCTTTTTCCTCAAAAGAATGCGAGGAGATGACTGAGGTCGCGGAGAAGAAAAAGGTAGTGCTTACTTCGGGCTATGTCGAGCGCTTTAATCCCGTCATCAGCGACACAAAAAAGCTGATCGAAGGAAGCATGTATGGAGACCCGATGATGATAGAATTCCACCGGGAGAACAGGATGCCGCTCCACATCAAAGATGTCGGCATAATCTACGATACATCAGTCCATGATATCGATGCGGCAATGTTTCTGTTTGGCAGCAGGCCGCATGTGGTCTTTGCCCGGGCGGGCAAGCGGTTCCATTCATACGAGGATTTTGCCACTATAATGCTCGGATTTGAGGGACAAAAGGTCGCAATCATTGCTTCTAACTGGCTCACTCCGAAAAAGGTAAGGACGTTTAGCGCGGTTTGCACCGACGGAATAATCGCCGGGGATTTTATCACGCAGGAAATTAGAATTGACCACGCCGACGCCACCATCGTCCCGCGGCGTCAGTTCCAAGAGCCTCTGACACTGGAACTGCGAAACTTTGTCGAAACAATCAAGGGCAAGGAAAAGATTGTGGTAAGTGCAAATGATGCTACAAACGTTACACGCGTGGCAGAAGCTGCATTACTCTCAAGCAATACCGGATCCCCTGTATACCTGGACTTGAAACCATAATGAAAAAATCAATGCTTGACATACTTGCCTGCCCGATAGACAAGCACTATCCTCTGGAGCTTTACGAGCTTGCGTCAGCTGGCGCCGAGAACGTGGTTGAAGGTGTATTGGTTTGCACAAAGTGCAACAGGTACTACCCTATCACAGAAGAAATTCCAGTCATGCTGCCGGATGAGCTCAGAAAGAAAGAGGATGATTTGGAATTTCTGCATAAATGGCAAAGTAGAATCCCTGAGAAAGTTATAAAACAAGGGAATCCATGGCATCTCTGAAACATTGGCCAACAGTTATGTCGCTCCAAATGGCGTTGTAAATTTTGTCGCGGGTGATGCCAAGGTGGGCCAAAATGTCAAGATATGGCATTTTGCCTATGTGGGCAGCAAAGCCGAGATAGGAGACAATGTAATGATAGGTTCCCTGACTCACGTTGACTATGGTGTAAAGATTGGCAGCAATACAAGGATTGAAGGCTCTGTCTACATTCCTCCTCTTACCGTAATAGGAAGCAATGTATTCATCGGCCCTGCAGCAGCGTTTACCAACGACCCATATCCGATGAGCCCCAAGATGGTAGGAGTCACAGTTGAAGACGGTGCTATTATCGGGGGAAGATCCGTATTCAAGCCGGGCGTGCGCGTCGGAAGAAATAGCGTTGTGGCAATGGCCTCTGTGGTTACAAAAGATGTTCCCCCTGATACGGTTGTAATGGGCCATCCAGCCAGACCCGCTTATTCTCGGGCAGAATACGACAGGAAAAAGAAAGCATGGGAGTCGGGCCAGTAAGAAGGCCCTGGCTGAAAAATATTAAATCGGATTTTAGGGCTGGCTTTTCCTCTTTGACATTCGCCATGCGACAATGGCAGCGACCAAAATGCCTGTCGTTATCCCCGCGGCGACGGCGACTGTGCGAGCATGTGGCAGCTGGATTTTATTTTTCTGCATTCCTGTCGATAAATGGGACTTTTCGTGAGTATGCAGGGCTTCCGCCGTGTCAAAACTCATGTTGCACATGCTGCAGGTAAATTCCTGCGAAGAAATGGTAGTAGTAGTAGTAGTCGTCATGACACATTCTCTTTAACGCTTTGCATTTAATGGTTAGGTAGCAAGATTTCCACAGCCATTTACACAAAATCAGGCAGGGCCAGAGTGTCAAAATCCGTCCAGATATTAGGTCCTGTAAAGACAAAGCCCTGAAAGTGCAGGTGCGGCAGGAAGGTAATCCCGGTCATCCCGACCTTTGCGATCAGCTGGCCCCTCGACACCTGCTGATTCTGCCTTACCTCTGCGCTCATGTGCTGCAGATGGTCGTAACGGGAGAATTCCTCACCGGCATGTGAAATTACGACAAAATTTGAATCGTTCCAGTTTTCAATTGATGGCCCGCCGGTATGGGAATCATCTTTCACAAACGTCACAACTCCATCGGCAGCTGCTAGAACCGGCGTGCCTTTGGGAGCGACGAGGTCTATCGCATTTCGGAGCTTGCCCACATGGTATGGCGACGACAGTTTGTCAATCCGTTCCAGGTACTGTATTGGGATTGGCAGGCTGTACAGGTTCTTTGCTTGCATATGGAGTCCCTCTCTCTCTTTATGTTGTGTTTCAAATACTATATATCGTCTAGTTCATGAGAGTGTGAAAGAATAGCAAAGATCACACAGTTCTCATCACTGGGTTTTCGGATTTACCAAAAACCGGGCATTGGGCCTTCTGCCTTCTAGAGCATCAAGCACGTTCTGGACAGCCACTTCTCCCATCCTTGATCGAGTCTGTATCGTCGCGCTGCCAATGTGGGGTAACAGGACCACATTATCCATTTTTGTCAGGGGGCTTTGCCTCGTCAGTGGCTCCTTCTGGAATACGTCCAGTCCAGCACCTGCTATAAGCTTCTGTCGCAATGCAATTATCAAGTCACGCCCATTGACAACCTGTCCTCTTGAGGTATTGATAAGAAAAGCAGTACGCTTCATTTTCCGGAATGAAGTCAGGTCGATGATTCCTGTGGTTGCAGAACTCAGGCTGGTATGAATTGAAACAAAATCACTCCGGGACAAAAGATCATCCAGCTGAACGTATTCTGCAGCAAGCTCTTGCTCCTTAACCCTGTCCCTGTTCCTGTTATGATAGATGACATTCATGCCAAATCCTTTTGCTCTCTTTGCAACTGCAAACCCGATCCGACCAAGGCCGATTATCCCAAGGGTGGACCCGTGAACTTCGGAGCCAAGAAGCAGATCCGGCGTCCATCCGACGTTCCATCGGCCCTGTCTTACGGTCCTATCACCTCGCACAACGTTGCGGGCGCATGCAAGCAATAACGCAAAGGTAAGGTCTGCTGTCGCCTCTGCCAGTATATCCGATGTGAAGGTGACCAAGATCCCGCGTGAAGTTGCCTCTTTTACGTCAATGTGCTCATAACCGGTGCTGTACGAGCTTATTACCTTGAGCTGCGGTCCTGCAGAGTCCATCAGCTCTGCATCCATTTTGTCAGAGAGCATGCAAATTATTCCGTCAACCCCTGAGACATTTTTCAAGAGTGCCTTCCTCGAG
>DATEIL010000088.1:0-4014 GCA_035279085.1 Nitrososphaera sp. | reverse complement strand
TATCAATTACAGAATAAATGCTATTTTAGAGAAATACGAAAAATTCTACAAACATATGGAAATGCTCGAAGCCTGCATAATCCCATATAATCAGTTCGTAAAGATGCTCAACCTCATGGACGAAGAAGCCCTGAAAAACATCCTGGCCAATGATGGGAACTCTCACGCCATCTCCAATCTCAAACAAAATCGGCTTCCACTCACATTAGACACTTTGATCGAATATATCTTCAAGACTGGCGCGCTATATTCTGGAGCATATACTAGTTTCCATCACTACATCGATAGCGAACGCCGGCTTTGCCTCGTATTTGATCACAAGTTTGGCCTAAAATGGTCAAGAATAATTGCCGCCAGCTTTTCGCGTCTAATAGAAATGGCGTTGCATCGTCAGGCCGAAAGCGAGGTATTGCCGTACACAGTTACAATCAGGCTAGATAATTGACACATTTGATATATACACAGACATACTTGCAGAGGTCAGACCATGTCTTTTTCGACCAGCTTGATTTCCACTCCGTCCGGAAGGACGCTTATCATAGTATGAACGTCCAATAGGTCTTCGATCTGATGCGAGTAGACCGATCCTATTATCCTGGACCACTTTGCATTATAAGCGTGTAGAAGAAATAGACATTTTCTAGAGTCCTGTTCATCCACATACCTTCTGACCGCCCTTACCACACCTGAGTCTACAGCCAATTCGCCAAGGTAGTGGTCTACAAAATTATCGAATGTAAATGGCAGCCCTTTCATATTGAAATAGCCCTGAACCATCTTTATCCCATGACTATTCCAGTGCTCAATGAATTTGGACTCGTCAATTTCGTCAATAATGAACTGGACTAGTGCAGGATGCATAACTGCTGCGCAATGTGATTCAGTCATTCTGTAGAACCTTACATGCTTTCTTAAAATATGGTTTATCCGGGTGTTCACGCTTTGCTTTAGGTCGGCTGCCTCTTTCCTCACTTCGCCTATGATGGTATGCTCAAGCGCAAGCGTTATGGTGACTTTCCTCGGTTTACGGCCTTGCTCTGCTTGGTCCTTGCTTACTTTTCCAGAGGCACTTGTTTTTGATTTTGCACCAGAAGGCTTTTTGGAATCCAATTGTTTCGGCTCTTTTGATTTTTTATATACATAGAGAGACATCTAATATAGCTAATTAACATATCTTAATTGGCTACAGACGCGGGTAATACCCATATATTGTAAATCATTGTAAACCATTGTTCACATCTTAAATACGCGCAGGCAGGAAACGAATGTGTATATGTATTAAGACAGTTGCAGGGTGATGCAGACTCGCTATCTAGTTCTGCAGCAACCATGTAAACCAGTTTACTTCAATCATAAAGACAAAGGTTTGGACAACAAATGACGGAAATAAAGCAAAAATTGACGCGAATTGATGAGAGCAAGCCAGCCGTTGCCGGGCCTGAGATAGGTTCTGAGCCTGTCGATATTCCTGCCATTTCGCCTATTAATTCCGAATTCACCCAACATCATGCGGTGATGGATTTGAGGTTCATAGTAATACCAGTCACCAATACTGAACGAAGGGCTATCACCAAATATGCCGAGGCGTGTGGAGAAACGGTTGCCGATCTAATGAGAAAATCGGTAATTCGAGATGCTACCTTGGCTGACTGTAGCTCATCTGTGGAAGAATCGTCACATTATCAATATCACTTCAAGATTCCTCAAAGCCTGACTCAAAGGCAAGAGCGCAAATTCATTGAATCAAGATACAACCAGATTCGCAAGATATTGGGATGGGCACCGGTCAGAATTTGAAATATTCTAGTACCAAACAAAGACGAAATTTACAAGAATCGCTATCATCAGCAGCAGGCCCTGTCTTGATCTTGCCTGTAGTAGAATTGATGAACCCTGGGCTATACCTTGACAGACTTGCCAGAATTGCTTGTATAAACCGGCAAGTGCGATATGAAAACCTGACACCGGTACAACGGCTTCACATAAGTCATTTTCGCTGCCACTATTGTGGGCTTGTGCCGCTGTATAGCCTAAACCTTGCTCATCCCACTCGACCACGATGTACAAAATGCAACTGGATAGTCTCATTCAGATCATCAGGCAAGTATGGCAAAATTAGAAAGGAAATTGCCAAGATGATCAAAACTAACCCACCTAGATTCGATCTAATGTAGACGGCGAATGGGTTCTGCATTATTTGCGACTGAGGAGAGATAATGAGACGTATATGTTGCATCCTCGCCGATACTGTTACAGCACTAACCTCGGCTGACACCGGCGGGATGGAGAGGTCAAGGCTTCAGACTTGGCAGGCAATGTGGTAACTAAAGTGAAAGTAAAGGGCGGGGAGATAAAATCGGTAGATAATGCAATGGACGTCCCTGTCAAATCTTCGTTTGGGTGACTTTTGTCTCTCAACTTCCTATTACCAAACGCATATACTTGACAAAACCAAAGAGCTTCTGCAAACGGTTCTGTGCCATTTTCGGCTGACTACGTTAATTCGAGCAAGATTCTTTGGGTTTCAACCGATTCTTGAACAGTACCTATTGGAGGCATATGATATATTGTAGCGTCTGCTCCAATGTTACCGATGCACCAAAAACTACAGAATGCGCGAAAAATAGGCTCGCCAACTCTTATCCCATTATTTTTAAATCGCACTACCTTGCACTATTGGCACATTTGAGTTTGGTAAAGTTTCTGATCATTTTCGGCATGGTGGGCATAACAATACTGACTCTTATACTTCTAATTCCGCCGTTAGGTGGCTAACTTCGGACTGTTCTACTGCCTTCTCCCCCCACCCACCTTTTTTTTATTCTGCCTCGCGCGTCATCTTAACTATGTATTTAGACTTAGTCTTGTTTTTCCCTTTTCCGTAATGTATAGCCCGCTACTATTCCTCCTCCTATTATTATTATTAGCAGCAGCAAGAAATCCGCATGCCTGCAATGACGTAATGAGTAGTTTTACCAATTCTTCATCGTCGTAAAACATTCTAACGATATGCTCTTTCACATGTCCTTCGCTGACTAATTGTAACAGGTATATGTCATTTGGTCTATTGGTTTCATTGAAAATAGTGTATCACGGGGTATTCTACGCTCGGAGTAAAAGTGTCCTCTAAAGCCTAGATTGTCTTGAGATGGCACAAATGCGGTACTATCGTAGTCAATTTGCACTCTAAGGAGTGGGTAGCATGGCCACGATATAAAAAAAGTCCGAGCAGTTCTTACCTATCTTTTGCACTTGTTGAAGGATAAGTATCAGAGAATAACTATATTCAACGAGAAAAGCAGTAAAGGCTGCTGCTCCTCCCACTGCTCCTCTTTACAAAATGACATACACTACACGCTATATGCAATCATGTGGCTAAATATTGCCAAGACGGTTCTATTGGTTGCGAATTATGTTTTTTTTCTGATGCATATGCTTATGAGTCAAGTGATCGTATTTCATTAATCGTTTGACGCACATCACCGCGCCAAGAATCCGCCTTTCTCACAATAGTAGCATTCCCAAGAGGGTATCAAGTTCTCAAACCAGCGAAGCCATATTGATAGTGAACCCTAGCTCGTGTAGCGGCCTTACCGGTAAGAGCTGGGATGAGCTTTTTCCGCGGATAAAGTCCACTCTCGGCGGCAATCCCAGGGTAGTCTTTACCAAAAAAGGCGGTGATGGTACTACGTTAACCCGACAATTTCTCAGGAAAGGCTTCACGAGGATTGTTGCGCTCGGAGGCGATGGCACGCTCAACGAAGTGGCAAATGGGTTCTTTGAGGAGGATTCTGTCAAGAGGGTTAAGAGAAGCGGACGTAGGCCGAATTCCAGTTTTCCCTCACCTTCCCAGTTAAAACCGATAAATTCCAATGCCGTCATGGCTATAGTTCCTTGCGGAACAAGAAATGTTCTGGCAAAATCTCTCGGTTTGCCCGAAGGGGTCGTGGAGTGTTGCCGGGTATTTTCCCTTGGAAACGCAAGGAGGGTGGATTTGATCGCCGCCACCGTTAC
>DATEIL010000087.1:0-5319 GCA_035279085.1 Nitrososphaera sp. | reverse complement strand
AAGATAGCAGATGCTTACGGGGCACAGGGCATAAGGGCAGAAACCATGAAGGATTTGGAAAAGGCCATCAAGACTGCAATAAAGAGCGACGTGGCGACTGTGATTGACATCCCAATAGACCCTGACGAGGACGTATACCCGTTCGTGGCGCCAGGCTCGGGCCTCAAGGACATGATAATGGGGTCTTGATATATGACACTAGCTACAGAATCGCAACAACAACAAGGTTCTTGGTACATAGTGACTGCACTTGTGGAGAACAAACCGGGTGTGCTCTTCAGGGTTACCAATCTCTTTAGAGCGAGAAACTTTAACATTGAAAGCATCACTGTCGGCTCGACGGAACAAAAGGATCTGTCCAGGATGACCATGACAACAAACAGCGATGAGAAGACCCTGGACCAGCTCGTCAAGCAATTGCGGAAATTGATCGATGTCGTAGAGGTCAAGGTCTTGGATACAGAGAGGACAGTCTACAGGGAGCTTGCGCTGATAAAGATGAAGGCAGTCGATCCCACAACGAGGAGCGAGATAATCAACTATTCGACAATATTCCGAGGCAGCATACTCGATATCGCCAAAGACACAATAACCGTCGAGATAACAGGCACGCCTGACAAGATAGATGCATTTAAGAGCCTAGTTGAGCCCTATGGGATCACCCAGCTGGCCAGGACTGGTGTGTCGGCACTTCCTAGGGGGATGGAGAATTGACAGCAAATCAGGGCGATAAAGTCCGCGTTTTTGATACCACGCTTAGAGACGGCGAGCAGACGCCGGGCGTTACCGTCACTCCGGATCAGAAAGTCCTGATTGCCACCAAACTAGACGAGCTTGGCATAGACGCAATTGAAGCCGGCTTTCCCATTGTTTCGCAGGGAGAGATGCATGCAATCAAGACCATCGCAAAGCAGGGGCTAAATGCGGAAATATGCGGGCTTGCACGCACGATAGAGGCAGACATCGACGCGGCACTCAGTTGCGACTTGAAATACGTCCACACCTTCATTGCGACTTCAGATATCCACATGCAGTACAAGCTAAAGATGACCCGAGAGCAGGTTTTGGAAAAAGCAGTCCACGCCGTGCAGTACGCCAAAAGTCACGGCCTTCAGGTGGAGTTTTCGGCTGAAGACGCCACCCGCTCAGACAGGGAATTTCTCATCAAAGTCTTCAAAGCGGTCAAGGAAGCAGGCGCCGACAGGCTTGACATACCAGACACCGTCGGCTATGCCACCCCGCAATATGTGGCAGACCTAGTGAGAGAGGTAAAGGACTCCACGGGGCTTCCAGTCAGCGTCCACTGCCATGACGACTTTGGCCTGGCAGTCGCAAACTCTATCGCAGGAGTCAATGCCGGCGCTGCATGCGCCCACGTCACAATCAATGGCCTTGGAGAACGGGCGGGAAACGCGTCGCTTGAAGAGTTTGTAATGGCCCTTCAATGCCTTTATCAAAAGAGGCACGGGATCAGGACTGAAATGCTCTATGAAACTTCAAAGTTTGTATCAAATACGATGGGCATAATTGTACAGCCAAACAAGGCAATAATCGGCGAAAACGCGTTTGGCCATGAGTCCGGGATACACACCCACGGGGTACTTAGCAACCCGTTGACGTACGAGCCAATCAGCCCAGAGCTTGTGGGGAGAAAGAGGTGGCTCCAGGCGGGCAAGCACGCAGGAGCGCACGGCATAAGGGCGATGCTTGAGGAATTTGGAATAAAGCCGACCGATGAGCAGCTAAAGGTCATTGTTGAGAAACAAAAGAACATCGCGGACAAGGGCAAGGCCATCACGACGGCTGACCTCTTGTCTATATCCGGCGAGGTCATGGGCAATACGCAGTTTGAAGAAAAGTTCAAGCTATACGATTTTCACATTGTTACTGGCATGAACTTGATTCCGACCGCGGTAGTGAGGCTCAATGCAGACGGAAAGGATCTGATTGCTTCAGAGATCGGAGTAGGGCCGGTTGACGCGGTGCTCAAGGCAATCCAGAGGATTTCCGGCGAAATGGCCAGCATAAAAATAAGGGAATACAGGCTTGATTCGATCTCGGGCGGGTCTGATGCTCTGGCAGAAGTCACGGTCAAGGTCGAAGACAAGAACGGAAATGTGGTTTCAGCCCGCAAGGCCGGCGAGGATATCGTCGTGGCTTCCGTACAGGCAATGATGGACGCGATAAACAAAGTGCTTTTGCGGAAAGTGCTCTACTCAAGATAGAGAGATAGAGTTGGCAAGGTACACAATTTCGCTCATACGCGGAGACGGCATTGGTCCCGAACAGGCAGAAGCCGCAAGACAAATTCTTGAGACGATAAGCGACAAGTCTTCCTCCACTAAATTGGTGATTGTAGAGGCGGATGCAGGGGATCGCACGCTGGAAAAACGCGGCGCGGCACTTCCCGAGTCTTCAATCGAAGTGATCCGCAACTCGCAAGCCTGCCTGAAGGGACCGGTCGGCGAGAGTGCGGCAGACGTGATTATCGTGCTCAGGAGGATGTTTGACCTCTTTGCAAACGTCCGCCCGGCAAAATCCTATCCGGGCATAGCAGGCCTTTCGCCAAACGTGGATCTCGTCACAGTCAGAGAAAATACTGAGGATCTATACCTTGGCTGGGAATTCAATGCAGACGACAACACTGTCGTGGCGCTTCGAAAAACATCAGAGAAGGCAAGCCGCAGGATCGCGGAATACGCCTTCAAGACTGCCCTAGTCCGAAACGGCAAAAAAAAAGTAGTGGCAGTCCACAAGGCCAATGTCATGCGCAAGGGCGACGGCCTGTTTGCAGCGACTTGCAGAGATGTGGCAAAAAAGTATCCGGGCGTTCAATACAGCGAGCTCTATGTCGATGCCTGTTCCATGAACCTCATACGCAACCCGGAAGAATTTGACGTCATTGTGACGACCAACCTGTTTGGAGACATCCTGTCAGATGAGGCCGCGCAGGTAGTTGGCGGTCTTGGGATGGGACCTGCAGCAAACATCGGTGACAAATTTGCACTCTTTGAACCCGTCCACGGGGCGGCATTTGACATTGCAGGCAAAAACGCTGCAAATCCATCTTCAATACTGCTGTCAGCAAAGCTGATGCTCGAATGGCTGGCTGACAGGTATGGAGACAAGAATGCGGCAAGAGAAGGCAAGAGGATAGAAGATGCGGTCTCGGGCGTCCTGAAGGAGAACCAAAAGACCAAGGACATCGGAGGCAAGCTGTCGACTACGGACTTTACAAAGCTCGTGTCGAAAAGGATGTACTAGAATCTATTGGCCGTGCATTTCATGAGAGAATATACATTATAGCCGTGTCATTGCGATCCCCTGGGCGCTCGTCTCTGCCATGCAATGAACATGAAAACGAACGGAATGGCCATCGCCGCGGTAGCAATTAGCACCGGCTGAAACATCGTCGCATCCACTTCAAGTCCCGCCAGTTGCAGGAATGGAATTGGAAATATGGTAAACATCCAGAAGCCGAAAAGAATGGCGATGATGAATGCATTTCTTTTCAGTAGCGTGAGTATCCCCAGCTTGGTCACTTTATTTCTGTAGCACGTCAGGCATTTTGTCGTCGAAGTGTCACCAGCAACATCAAGCGGAGCAATGCACGAGTTGCATACTTGGCGCTGGCAAAAGTAGCACTTACGCTCTGCAAAGCGAGAACCGCATATTGAACAGCGCTGCTGCAGTCGTTTGGCTTCTTCTTCCCCCATCACGCGGACAGATACACGCTTGACTGTCAAACAATATTACTCTTGCCTTACCGCCCCGAAGCAAAATTTAAATCTCCTTACTTTAACAGTTCGTGAGGGTTCAAAACATTCCGACACTCCAGCAAACCTATACTGGCTTCGCAGCCAAATTGATGCTAGAGGACGGCACCATTTTTGATGGCATCGGCTTTGGTTACCCGTCAGAAATTGCCGGCGAAGTTGTCTTTAACACCGGAATGGTAGGCTATACTGAAACGCTTACCGACCCGTCATACAGAGGGCAGATACTTTGCCTGACGTACCCGCTTATTGGAAATTATGGGGTTCCAAGCCGCGATGTCAAAGACGAGTTCGGACTGCCAAAGTTCTTCGAGTCGGATAAGATACAGGCAAAGGCACTTGTTGTTCACGAGCTGTCCGACACTGCCAGCCACTGGAGCTGTATCAAGACCTTGGATCAATGGCTGTACGAAGAGCGGATCCCAGGAATTTACGGAATAGATACTAGGGAGCTTACCAAAAAACTCCGCGTCAGAGGCGTCATGATGGGGGCCGTGGTGGTTTCTGAAAAGCCCGTTGACAGAGATCGCGTGAAGGAGGCTCTCAGAGGATCATCTTATGAGGGAGTTAATTTCATGCCCGAAGTCTCCACTTCTGAGCCCCAACTGTATGGCGATGCCAGCCGCGAGCCAGTCGTAGTCATTGACACAGGCGTAAAATACAGCATTATCAGAAACATCATAAGGACAGGGTACAGGGTTGTGCGCCTCCCGTGGAATGCGACACTGGAGCAGGTCAGCTCGTATAATCCAAAAGGCGTGGTAATAAGCAATGGGCCGGGAGACCCCAAGGTCTGCACAAATACGATCAAGACTGCATCGGGACTTATCAAGGCAGAGATTCCGACTCTTGGGATTTGCCTTGGAAACCAGATTCTCGCCCTTGCTGGTGGAGCTGACACGTACAAGCTGAAATTCGGCCACAGGGGCCAGAACAAGCCATGCGTTGACAAACGTAGCAACCAAGTCTATGTCACCAGCCAGAATCACGGCTACGGCATCGATCCAAAGACGCTTACAAAAGCAGGATTTAAGGTATGGTTTGCAAATGCAGATGACGATACAGTCGAAGGCATCGAACACAAGAGCAGGCCGGTTATCGCTGTGCAGTTCCATCCTGAAGCATCTCCAGGGCCATACGATTGCATGTTTGTGTTCGACAGGTTCAAGGAGATAATAGACGGGAACAAGGATAACAACCTTGATTTGAGGGCGGAGAATGGCGATGCGGCGGCACCATCACCAGCAGCTGGCAAACCTGCGCAATCGCCCAGAACCGCGCTCAGGCGGAAAAAAGTCATCAGCAGAAAGAAAGGAGGGAAGAAAATCGCCAAGAGATGAGACAATAGAAAAAGTCCTTGTGCTCGGGAGCGGGGCAATAAAAATCGGAGAAGCAGGCGAGAGCCAGTAAAAAACTGGCCGCCAGTTCGACTACTCCGGTTCGCAATGCCTCAAAGCCCTTGCGGAAGAGGGTGTCGAAAGCGTACTTATCAACCCGAACATCGCGACGATACAGACGGATACGCGGTTTGCTGACAAGGTCT
>DATEIL010000086.1:0-2928 GCA_035279085.1 Nitrososphaera sp. | reverse complement strand
GATAGAAGCTATTCAGAATGTCTATACCATTGGCTTTATGTCCGAGGAGGTACGGGTTTTGTTCAAAAAAGAAGTCCACCTGAGCGTCGGAAGCGTAGCCGTGGATGCAAAAGAGGGAGACATGTCATCACTCCCCCGGTGGGTCGCCAAGATCCTTGTGGACCAGGGTGCACTTGAAATCCAGAGCGCAGACCTTGCCGGCTACATCTCCCGCGCAATGAATAGGGAGCGGATAGCCCGGCCCCATGACTTATCTGGCATCGATGTCGATTTCTATGTCAGGGTAAACGACTACCTTGAAGGGATAAAGGAGCGGGAGCGTGAGAATCTGCTCGTCTCTCTGAATACATTTGTCACCTCGAGGCTTGAAAAGATTGTAAAACTCGCGGCTGCCTCGCAGCTGTCGCCGGAACTTGAAGCCAGGCTCGCAGCCGAGGAGAGGGAACTTTACCTCCTGATAAACAGCGCGTCAGCCAAGTTCAAAAAGGGAGTCCTGAAAAAGTTTGGCTGAGCAGCAGACTGCGGCGGCGCTTGCAGACCAGCTGATGGCGTTTCTGAAAGGCTTCAAGGACAGGGAAGGCGAGTACAAGTATTTCGACAGGATAAACAACATGATGGCCACAAACGCCCTGTCGCTAGTCGTTGACTATATCGACCTTGACTCGCACGACCCCACTCTTGCCAAAGAGATCACGCACAAGCCGGACGAGTATCTCGATTCTTTCAACCAGGCAGTGCTTTCAATCCTCCAAGAGATCCACCCCGACTATGAGCAGGAGATCAGGGACAAGATCCGCGTAAGGATTGGCAACTATACGGTCCAAAAGGGCCTGCGCGAAATAAACGCAGACCTTATCGACAAGCTGGTTGGTGTCTCGGGAATGGTCGTAAGATCCTCTGAAGTAAAGCCGCTTGCAAAAAAAATTGGCTATCGGTGCGCAAACTGCGGCACGGTTACAGAGGCAGAGTTGAAGGGCCTGGTCCTGAAAAGGCCTGCAAAGTGTCCGGCATGCTCCGAGAAGGATCTTGAGATGGACTCGGAGACAAGCGTCTTTATCGATTTTCAGCTAGTCAGGCTGCAGGAGCTCCCGGAGGACCTCCCTGCCGGCCAGCTCCCACACTACGTCGAAGTGACTGTGATGGGCGACCTAGTGGACCAGTGCAGGCCCGGCGACAGGATAATGCTAACAGGTGTTATCAGGATAGAGCAGGAGCAGCTGGCCCCGCAGGCAAAAACCAGCCTCTTTAGGCTCCGGATGGAAGGAAACAACATAGAGTACCTCGGAGGCCGCGCCGGCAACAAGGACACGAGGTCAACTGACAGGATCATGATAAGCGCCGAAGACGAGCGGCAGATTAGGACGATCGCTGCAAAGCCCGACGCATACGAAAAGCTGGTCGCATCCTTTGCTCCGCACATCTATGGTCATTCTGAGATAAAGGAAGCCATACTCTTGCTGATCGTGGGTTCTGTGACGAAAAAGTTGCAGGACGGCTCGACAAGGAGGGGCGACATCAATGTCCTTTTGGTGGGAGACCCCGGTGTTGCGAAAAGCGAGCTGCTCAAGTTTGCGGCAAAAATCGCTCCGCGGGGTCTTTATACTTCAGGCAGAGGTTCTACTGCGGCAGGACTCACCGCTGCGGTAATCAGGGACAAATCCGGAATTATGATGTTAGAGGCAGGCGCTGTAGTTTTGGGCGATCTCGGGTTAGTCGCGATTGACGAGTTCGATAAGCTAAAGCCGGAAGACAGATCAGCTCTTCACGAAGTCATGGAGCAGCAGACCTGCTCTGTTGCAAAGGGAGGCATAGTCGCCACGCTAAACGCCAGGACGTCGATTCTCTCAGCGGCGAACCCGATGTACGGCAAATATGACCCTTACAAGAATATCACGGAAAATGTCAACCTGCCGGTGCCACTGCTCACAAGGTTCGACTTGATATTTATCGTCCGGGACATGCCTGAAAAAGAAAGGGACAATCGTATAGCCAGCCACATATTGGAGATTCACAAGGACATCGAGCATGCCGCAAAGCCAGCGATTGACATCGACTTGTTTAGCAAGTACCTGGCGTATGTCAAGCAGACAGAGCCGGCGTTGACGCAGGAGGCAATCGACCTTATCAGGAATTACTACATGGACATGAGAAAGGTCGAATCAGAGGGCATGATAACTGTGACTCCCCGGCAGCTTGAAGGATTGGTCCGGCTTGCAACGGCACGTGCAAGGCTCTTGCTCAAGGACAAGGTGGAGGCGGACGATGCATCCAGGGCGATATATCTGGTGGAGCAGATGCTCCGTACCGCCGGCGTGGATGTGAACACCGGCAGAATGGACGTTGGAGTGCTCTACGGCAAGCCCCAGAGCGAAACATCCAAGTCAAAGACCTTTATGGACGTCTTTAAGGGCCTGTCGGGCAACGACAACAACGATGTGGAGGAAAAGGCGCTTATGGACGAACTCGCAAAGACGACCAAGTTTGCGGACGAAAATGATGCAAGAAAATATTTTGAAAAGGCAAAGCGCGAAGGCCAGATCTATGAGCGAAGGCCGGGCTTTTGGTCCAAGGCCTAGCCTGTCATGTGTAGGTAGGTACGTACGTACACACATCTACAGGTATCGACAAGAAAAGAGAGAGAGCGACAGATTACAGACCAAAGAAAGAGGATCACAACTCTAAAAATACAGCAATTCTGCAACTATAGTCCTGGTCCGTCATGTCTGACGATGCAACCAATATCGATAAGACAGTCAAGGCTCTCCTAGATGGCCTCGGTTACACGTCGCTGTATCCGCCTCAGGAAATGGCAGTATCCTCCGGCATACTCGAAGGCAGAAACATGCTAGTCACCACTCCTACGGCCAGCGGCAAGACGCTCATTGCAATGATGGCCATTGCAAAGACGCTTGAAAGGGGACAAAAGGC
>DATEIL010000085.1:0-8000 GCA_035279085.1 Nitrososphaera sp. | reverse complement strand
TAGACCTAATGAGCGAATGCTAAACGTCGACCATATCCTCATTCCAAGTGAGGTGCTGAGAGATTTTGTCGAAGCCACATTCAACGCTGTAATGCCACAGATGAGAAGAGATCTTGTTAAAGACATGATAAATGCTGGAATCCGGTTTGACGACCCAAGCGCTTATCATTCGCTGTCTCAAATCAGAGACTACCTTCATCTGGTGCTAGGTCCAAACGCCGCAGAAATACTCATAGATACGTTGAGAAATGCGCTAGAGCGCACGAGGCAGTTCGAAAAGTACGCCTGAATATCCGCTAAGCCAAGTACAGCCATGAACGCAAAGACATCCCTCTAGTCTTACAGGAATATTCCATGTCTTGATTTGAATGGCAGAACCAAGCTCGGGCCGCACACACTCTTTTGGCAGCAAACCCGGAGGTGCGCGCACAATTCGACATTATGTACCACACGATCAAGTCTGGTGTTTACCCGAGCTGGTCCTGACATCTACCATAGTTAATCACTATCGAGCATGATAAATGAGAGCAAGTGCAATGGCGTGACAAACAACCGCAGTGACTTGGCCCAGTGTAAAGTGCCCTATTTGTGTAACAACGCCTATGAACCGTGATTTCTATGCTTTATTATGGCCTCTGCACACATGGTAGATATAGCATATGCGATAGCTAGATCTCTCAGGTTTGATCGCCTAGTTTCTATTGCATATGCGTATGCGTGTGTCTGTTTTCTGCGCCTGTGGAGAACTTGGCACTTCTACATAGCCTTATCAGAATGCCAACTACCAATGACCGCAGCGATTTAAAAATCGTCATTGCATTTTGGCACTCTGTCGTTACTGCCATAGGGTCGAAAAGCCGATGAAATGCCTTCTTGTAGTGCATTAATTTTTTGGACTATCAATAGGTCTTGCGCCTTCACCGGTCTTACCGCAAAAAGGAGGGGAATAGAGACAGAAGAAGATTATCACATTTGCATAGACAATGATGATTGCTCGAGCTCTGCTTTCAGAAAATAGCTATCCGCACATTTGCTCATGCAAAAGAAAGGGCTCATGAACGGGATGCTTTGCCTTGATTGAAGCACAAAATGCGTTTCGATGCGCCTACCGCAATAACTACAGTTCGCAGGGATTTTAATTGGAGAATTCAGCAAATCGGTGTTATTTGAAAACCATTGCTAATAGGAAGTTGTTTGTATGAAAACCGTCATCCTAGTTTGGAGATAGCGAGATCCCCCATTAATTTTACGCATACACACAAATCCACATCTCAACGAGGCATCAAAGCTGCGTCCAAACCTGGCAGCGCAAGCCCGTCAAAGCAGGTGCAGAGTGTGGCACACTGATGAGCACACGAGGTAGTAAACAGCTGACTTGCGCCTGCCAGGAAGCAGAACCCGTTTCACGGTCTAAAGCCTAAAGAGTGAAACATCGTATAAAACACTCATGGTGAGTTTACCGGGAAAATTATTCGGTGCGATGCCACCTTTAAAACTCACCGACATTGATTTAAGAATCCCGGAATGACCACTATGAGATTGGCTATTCGATGGAACTGTACAAAATGCAAGATCGTATTGAGTGGCGAAGGGGCTTCTCGGCATTACTTGGAGAACCCTAAACATAAACTCGTTAAATTGCCACCTCTGCAGAAAGAAGCAACGCCTCTGAGGGACATTCGGGCCTGAATAAGTGAGTGAATGAATGAAAGAAAGAAATTTGCTCGCTCAAAGTCGCACGCTGCTAGCGATGGCGGTAAAAAGCAGCAACAGTCGTCCCAACCTGCATTCCAAGTACTCCATTTTTTGTTTACATGAGTGTGTACGGATGACACCTAAATCAATGTGAGCATGTGGGACAAAAAGCTGCCAAGACATTTTTGGTCCGCATATGCGACTCCGTGCATATGCCATTTACCCTCTGAATGGCGCACGCATTTGGAAATCAAATAATCGTGCATGCCAAATCCGCGCGATTGGCATCATCGTCTTGAAGATTTAGGGCCTCTATGTCTGAGTGAAAAAGTGTATCTGTCCGTCTGACTCTCCTAAGCTCCGCGCCAGAAACAAGAAAGAATACTAGATGAGGAAGAAGAGTATCAGAGAAAAAATTGATGGCGCAAGCCTACATGTAACTCTCGGACAGGACGTAGAGCACTAGTGTCGGGCCTTGCGCCACCAAGACAGACGTTGATTTTGGTTCCTTGCGTGTAATCAGATAATGTCAAACAAGGGTTAAAGCCCTGACAGAGATTTTGTCAATAACAAAAAATTCTGGTACTCGGACATTTAGCTTCAAGTCAGGTGCCCTTATCGCTCTCCAGCTCCTGTCGAATCAGCTTAACGAGAACATGTAGTGCCACGGGTTTTTTGACAAAACATGTGGCGCTTACAGAAGGAAATAGCCGCTTGAATTCGTCATAGTATACCTCAAAAGCAGTGATAAAACATACCTTGATCCTGCCGTCTTTCTTTTTCAGTTCCCTGTACAATTCAAATCCATTCAGTACTGGCATCCTGATGTCCAGCAACGCAATATCATAATAGTCTAGCCTGAATGCATCGAGGGCCTGCTGCGAATCATTGAACGAATCTACCAAAAAGCCTTCCCTTTCCAAAGCACTTTGCATTACTGTAGTTATGTCAGGTTCGTCATCTACCAGCAGCACCCGGAATTTGATAGCATTGCTGGATCCTCCTCCTGCTGCCGCCAATAGTACTCAAGCGTGTAGCTTCCAGTCCACGTTAAAAGGATATTCTCTACATTTTTTACCTTATCAGATTCTTCGCGTCAATTTGCGTAAGTAGCGAAAACGTGTCCTCAAGGTCACAGCACTGGCATTTCTGCTCGATGCAGTCTTTTCTTGAATTGTGTGCACAGACATTGCAGCCGCAGAAGAGAAGAGGATCTTCAAGATGCTGCTGTTGTTGGTGTCGCTGGTCAGAATAGTGCATAGCCTGCCTAGAGCTGATGGGATGAAGTTATTAACACTATGCGTTCTTGTTATAGTAAAAGCACCCCTAAAGTCGTAATAGGACTTGTGTCTAGCATGAGCACCTGTATCATCTGGCAGCATGTTCTATACTACAAGTTCAAAATAGTCAGCCACAGAAAAGGTGATCTTTTGTAGAAAGTTGTTGTGATGTCTTCGCCAAGCACGCTAAGGGTAAGGACAATAGCAGCTGGGTGTCACGTGACCCGTGCGAGCGTCACTGCCATCACTTTGTTATATCGCCATATCATTACAAACGATGCTAATAATTGGCTTGATGGGAATTTGCTTTAGGGCTACATAACACTAGGTCAGAAGATCCAGTGCCATCCTCAATTCAGAAATCTCTTCTTCAACCACCAATCGCTCGGAATTGTTGCGTGAATATGCTAGCAACCTCTCGCAAGCCTCAATTTCTGATTCGATAATGGCTTTCTTGTCCATGCATAGGCTGTGGAACGATTCTGAAAACATGTACCGTACGCGCCGAGTTTCATTGTAGCCGCAAGTCTTTGCCGTCACTAAATTATTAGATTCTTGAGCGAAAATATTCATATCAATATAAAAATAGTGTCAGGTTGCATATGTGTCTTGCTTAACTCCGGCTTCATTTACTGAACAAACCTGCCAGGACAGCTAACAATCTTCTGGCTGGACCCTACACAAATACGGTTTAGGCGATCGTTGTCATTGTATTGACCATTTCTCGACGCCTTTGCGTCACTGTCTAGATATCCGGCAAGTGCAGGCTCATTCGATCCAACTATTGTCCTTTGACTTGCTTGTCTATCTGTCTGCTACGGCTCTGCAATTTTTGCTTCAAGTGATGGCATGCATATATGCCTCTTCTCTAATGAAGCGCCACTGTCTGGCGGGATACCGACTTTCTGCCTACCATTTTCCTGATTACAAATGGAAGGACATTGCGCACAGCCTCTTTCGCTGCAAAACCAACGTTGCATGAAAATGTGTTACACATCGAATCGCATTCAAACAGCATCTGTCTGGCATCTTCAGGCGAGACGTGGGGATGCTTCCAGACCAAGTGACCGTCATCCCAATGGTTCCAATCCCAATCTATTATGCGTCCCTCATATTTCTGAAAGAGTGGCGTCGGTGCAAAGGGTGTAAAAATCACAGGCAATACGGCCGGAATTTCCAAGCTTGCGAGTTTCTCAATGTCTAAACGCATCGACTCCTTTGTGTCCAGCTCGTGGCAAAACATGTACGTGCCGAGCACAAAACAGCTATTATCCTTCATTTCTTTTATCACCCTCATATTCGTGCTCGTAAGCCTCCCGCGTCTATAGTCAGTCAATGTCTTGTCGCGCAGAGACTCCATGCCCATCAAACACCCCAAGAATCCCTTGTCGCGCAGGTTCGAAACATTGCCGTCAAGTTCTTCGGAACTGGTAAGGCAAAACCACATCAGCCCCCGCTCGTTTAACATCTCTATGACTTTCCAAGAATGCTTCGGATTTTGAAGAAATGTTTCGTCATAGATTACCACTGCATGTACTTTTTCCCTGGCATAGATGTCAAGAACGCGTTCAATTTCGTCCAGCTCTAGCGTCAAGAGCTCTGGGATCACGGCAGGCGTCGGACAGTATTCGCACTTGTATTTGCAGCCTCGTATGGAATAGAGGTAGCCGACCTTGGCTCTGAACTTGAAAAAGTGGGCGTCTCCCAGCAGCACCGGATGGCGCATCTTACCTTTGGCCCTATTCCCAATTACCGAAAGAAGCTGCTGTTCGCCATAGCCGCTAAAGGATCTGTCAAAGTGGGTCCTGGCACCGGGCGTGTCTATACCCCAGCCGCCTCCCCAGACTTCCTTTGCTCCATGCTTGCGCGCTATTTGACCCATGGCTATTGCCTGTTCTGTCTGAGACGTTAGAAAACTAATTCCCACTACTTCATAGTGGTCTCTCTCAAGTAACTTTTCAAAATCCTGCATTGTAGGATATTCTAGGACATCGATGCCGCCAAAATTCTCTGCAATGAACCTTATGCCCATTGCTGGCGTGTAGGCATTTAGCCATCTATGCCTGCCCTGCTTGTCTATCTTTGTGATAAAGTTTGGAGTCTGAGAACCTGACCTTGGTGCAACTAGTAGAATCCTCCATTCCAATGGGATATTAGAAGTGGGAGGCTGTCGTTGTTGGACCTTTCTCGAGGAGCGAGGGTCCAAAAGTTGCATTACGTTACATAAAGGCTCTACAATCATTTAAGGGTGATCGGATGGCACTGCCCCGCGTTTTCTCCTCCTTCATCTTCTCCGTCGTTGCCATATGAAAGTCAACGACAGAGAGTGGTTCAATATTCAGAGGCGAAGCAGTGGAAGGTGAATTTGCCTAGTACTAATAATATTGATTTACAATCGTCAAAAAAAAGAGAAAGAAAGACAAGAATATTTGATGCTCTTTTTTCAGCTGCGCTAGAGACCAGAAAAATAGTGCAATGCATGGTCTTGAATAGTGCATAGAAAGTGGTTCATCCTCTATATGCCTCCAGTGAGCTTTGTATTAATTACCAACGATATCATGCGGCCTCAGCGCAATAGCCGCCGATGCTAGAATCATCAGCTTCCTCATTTCATATTCTGCTACCAGTCTAGCTTCGTCACGCTCTTGCCGCGGGCAAAATAACTTGTTTGCCGCAAAAAAGCGACTACTGCAATTAGACCAGACGAGTTTAGTCAGCTTTTTGTTCCTATGTGGTTAAATGACATACGCAGCACCACAGCATGAAATGACTTCTACTTCCAGTGCCCGCACAAAAGAACATACTGACAAGCAAGGCTATTGGAACGGAGAGCTAAGATCCCTGGGCATAGATCCAAAAAAGAAAAATGATCTTAACGATAACAAAGAGCTAAAAGACCTCACTGATAACGTAAAGCAAACAATGTATCAAGACTACAAAACTGCATACAGCAAAGACAACAGTGCCGAAGATCCTGACTCCAGGAATGCTAAATGGTAGTTTCGCTCGATCCTCTTTTGGAGTCCAAACCCTGTTGGGATTGACTGCATGTATCGTTGAAAAGAGATCAGGCGTCTCAATTTCACTAGTTCATAAGCTGGAAAAAGGCATCTTTGATCCCGAGAAAATCCTCCTGACAGGCAAGGAATAGACTTTGCCAGTGCTTTTCATTGATAACTGGATCTCGCCCCTTGAACGTAATGGAGTACGTCGTGCAATATGGCTAGAAGCAATTGCAAAGCAATCGTATGAACTTATTTTGAAAACAAGCCAGATCAATATTTCAGCCGTTCTCTTTCATCTACGTGCGCTTGATGATTCAAGTTCTTCAATTCCCAGGCGACATTATTGCGTCAATCAAGAATGATAATAATTCGGTGTTGCAGTCATCACGGGCGTAAATTACCGGAGAGCCTGCTTACTGATGTTGATCACTTTTCTGTATCCTGTCCATCTGCTCTATATGTTCATCAGCAGTTCTTCGATGCATCCTAGCTTTGTCGAGTTCATCGGAAGTAATAGCTCCCTTGACCTTGTCTAGTTCTTCTAGCGCTCTTTCGTAATGAAATTGTTTGGCAGGGTTGTCAAACCTTGTTTTCTCGCCTTCATCTGCCATCCGAAAGCTACGCACCTGCCCTATTTGCTATTTCTTTCTCTACTTGTCGATAGTCTCTTCTGTTCACTATCTGGACATATTCCGAGAACTCTACCTTTTCGACAAAATCAGAGGAATGTATTGTCTCTATTATGTCCCTCAATTCTAGTGAATCTTGATAGTAAACCTGAGCCACTAGATTGGCGACCGAATTGACTCTCCATGAAGTCATTATGCAGGTATTTAGTTTAGCATAGATCTCCTTTGCGACCTGCTCTGTCTTTCCCTTTCGGACTAAAATTAGTATATCTGCAAACCTATAGCTCTGTTCCCAGAACCATTCAGGGTAAAATATGCCTGTTTCACCAATTTTACGCTCACTCATGGCATCTGCTTTAGCAGTTCTCCCATTTGGCATTGACAAGATGGGTAGAATATGCATAATAGAGGTATGTCTACAATGTTAGTACCAACACCAATTGCGAACGTAATGCCCCATGCATTCGCATGATAGATACGCCAGTAATGTATCAAATGCCAAAATTACATATCAACCCGCTCTGAACGGAAAAAGCATTTATCTGACACATCGCTGTATTAATTGTCATAACAATGGGTAAAAAGCGCATACTGCATGCGTCAAATGAGAAAATTGAGCTGGTGCCGGACAACCTAGATGGAAGAGACCAGGAAATTTTGAGCCTATTGTTAGCTGGCAGAAGCAATAGGGAGATCGCCTCTAGCCTAAGGATCCCAATGAGCACAGTTCAAAGGCGAACGCGCAATTTGTTTGAAAGGGACATAATAAGGTCAAAATACGAGCTTAATCACAAAAAGCTCGGCTTCAGGAAGGGCCTGCTTCATGTCTATCTGAAAGATGGAAACATACAGGGTATTGCCGAACAAGTTTCAAAGATATATGGGATGCAGTCAACCTCCATTCACATTGGTAACTCGGACATTGTGGGACTATTCGTATTCAAAGAAACCCAACATCTTCTTAACATCATGTCAAGTTGCAAAAAGATAGAGGGCGTCGAGAAGGTAGTGTGGTCCGAGGAGGTAGTGAGCGTTCCTGGTGTCCCAAAGGTGGAGAAAATCAACCAACTGCTGCCTGAGGCTTGATAACGCTGTTTTCACTGTTGTATCTTGACGCCCTAAATCATGAAAATGATATATGACATCACTCAAGTGATAAAAGTTTATAATTGCACGCATCAATATTAACTAAATAATTGGCGTATGACAGCGCAGAGGCCACGCAACAATAAGACAAACAATCAGGCAATTGCTGCGAGTGCACCGGTAGACCACAGGCTACTTGATGACTTAAACATCAAGATTGTAAGGGAATTGGTCAAAAACCCTGACGCATCCAGCACGGAAATAGCAGAGAAATATGACATTCCACTATCGACTATTCAGAGACG
>DATEIL010000084.1:0-10058 GCA_035279085.1 Nitrososphaera sp. | reverse complement strand
GTTACCAGGTCCAGCGGGATTGCCGTCGCGCCGAAATTCATGTCGACCATCGCGGTGCGAGTCGGCAGGCCTGAAAAGGCTGCAGAGCGCAAGATGAAGCCCCCAGTGCACTCGCTCTTTCCAATTGGCACCAAGGGCGGCGCGATGCGCGACATCCTCAAGGCAAGCAAGGAGCCCTCGTTTTACACAGAGATTGCAAATCGCTATTGCGACTCGTGCAAGATGCCATCGGTCGGAACGCACTGTAGCATCTGCTCCAGCCCAACGATGCTTCGGAACCTCTGCTTTGCATGCCACAACGAGATTGAAGAGGATGAGAAATGTCCGCGGTGCAACAAGGACGGACGGACATGGTCTTCCACCAGTTACCCGCTCAAGGTCGCGCTTGAAAATGCAAGGAAAAAGCTGGGTTATGGTCCAAGCGAGCCTTTCAAGGGAATCAAGTCGCTCATGAGCCGGCACAGAGCCGCAGAGCCGCTGGAAAAAGGAATAATGCGCCAGAGGCACGGGCTGTATACATTCAAGGACGGCACCATCAGGTTCGATGCCACGAATGAGCCGCTGACCCACTTCAAGCCGTCGTGGATAGATATAGGCATTGGCAGGCTAAAGGAACTGGGCTACACCCGGGATTACCAGGGCAAGGAGCTGAGCTCGCCTGACCAGATAGTAGAATTGATGATGCAGGACGTAATCATCCCGCGAGACTCTGCAAAGCACCTGCTGAATGCGGCGAAATTCATCGACGAGGAGCTTGAAAAGCTCTATGGCCTCGAGCCGTTCTATAAAGTGCAGTCGCTTGACAACCTTATAGGCCACCTCGTAGTCGGCCTAGCGCCCCACACGTCCGTCGGCATCATGGGGAGGATAATCGGATTTACCGACTCGCAGGTCTGCCTTGCATCTCCTGTTTGGCATTCGGCCAAGCGCCGTGACTGCGACGGCGACGCGGATTCAATCATGCTCCTGATGGACGCCTTCCTCAACTTTTCATTCGATTTTCTCCCCGACAAGATAGGCGGCCTCATGGACGCGCCACTGCTCATACAGCCGGTGGTACTCCCCCATGAGGTCCAGCGCCAGGCACACAACGTCGACATCGCAGGCTCATACCCGCTGGAGTTTTACGAAGCGACTTGGAAGCAGGGAAAGGCCGGCGATGTAGCAGCAATGATAGAGACGATAAAGAACAGGATAGGCGAGCAGACGCAGTTTTTCGGATATGGGTTTACGCACGTGACTGACTCGCTTACGACAAAGCAGCAGAGGAGCGCCTATTCAACGCTCAACACGATGGAGGAGAAACTGAAAATGCAGTTTGACACTGCAAAGCTGATCGGCGCAGTCGATGCCGACGAAGTTGCCGCAATGGTCCTCACCACCCACATCCTGCCGGATATCATGGGCAACATGCGATCTTATTCGTCGCAGACCTTCCGCTGCACTACATGCGGTTCCAAATTCCGCAGGATGCCGCTTGTAGGCAAGTGCTCCGAATGTGGAAACGATTTGATTCAGACGGTGACAAGGGGCGCCGTAGAAAAGTACCTGGGCATTGCCACCGGCATGTGCGCTGAATACAAGATAAGCGAGTACCTCAAGAGCAGGGTCAATTCGCTTTCGATGGAGCTCAAGCTGATCTTTAAGGAAGAGAAAAAGACCCAGTCAAGCATGATGGAGTTTCTGGGCCAGGGCTAGCTAGTTAGTTTTTGCCGTCTGGCTGATGTTATTGTCGTTGTTGTCTTTCTTCTCTTCTTCGCCGTCCACAAAGGTCTTGTAGATGCTTATCGCGTCCTGCTCGTCCTTGGCGCCGACTATGGTCGCCGCGCCACTTGACAGAAAGCTCACAGACATCCGCCCCGTGTTTACTGCCGTAATTCCAAGGTTGCCCCTTGTCTTGACCTGGTAGCCAAGCGACTCGGCGTTTTTGACAATACCGCCAAGGTTTACAGGCACCGGCTCCGCTGGAGTAACAGTCCAGGTCCTCTTGCCCCTGTCCCTTCCACACAGCTCCTCGATAATCAGCTTTGACACCGTCAGGCTTGCCTCCTTTCTCGCCAAGCCGCACGACGGACACTCGTCCTGGCGGAACATCTGGATCCTGTCAAATGACAGCTCGCTGAGGTCGATGTAGAGCAGCTTGTTGGCAAGCGCGGGCTCTTTGCCCATGATTAGTTTTACAGCCTCCGATACCTGGATGCCGGCAACAAGGTAAAGGATCGACGGGTGGACGCCTTCGGTGCTGCATGCCGGCATTTCTTCTTCGTTCAGCTCGGGGAACATGCACCGGAGACAGGCGGACTTGTTTGGCAGGATGGTAGACACCGAGCCTGTCACGCCAAGCGCGCCGGCGTAGATTAGCGGTATGTTGTGCTTTATACAAGCATCATTGAGCGCATACCTTGCGTCGACGCTGTCAAGCGCGTCAATGACAAGGTCAAAGCCCTCGACAATGCCGTCGGCGGTGTACTTTGTTACTGACGTGGGGACGGGTTCTATCTGTACTCCCGGGTTTATCCTGTGCAGCCGCTCTGCTGCCGCTTCGACTTTGACTTTGCCAATGTCGTCGTCGGTATACAGGTGCTGCCTGTGGAGGTTTGTAATCTCTATGACATCCCTGTCGACTATGCGCAGCTTGCCCACGCCCATTGCGACTAACTGCGTGATGACAGGGTTGCCGATGCCGCCTGCCCCGACGACGCAGACCTTGGCTTTTCTGATCTTCTCCATTCCCTCAAAGCCTATCTCCTCGAGCATCAGCTGCCTGGAGTAGCGCTGGATCTCTTCGCTTGTGAGGTCCGCGCCGCCTGCCACTGCGGGAAGGATGTAGACAGAGTCGCCGTCTTTTATCGGCGCAGACATGCCGCCGCTAAAGCGCATGTTCTTGCCATTGATGTAGATGTTGATAAGCGACCGGGGCTTGCCGTTGTGGTCAAATACCCTTCGCTTAAAGTCGTCGCCTAGCTGCTCCGATACCTTGGTAAACGCCTCCTGAAGATCAGAAGCTTCCAGCGGGATCTTTTTCTCTCCCTGCCCCCTGTTCAAGACTGAAGGAATTACAAATTCTAGCTTGGCCAAGTCATTTGTCACCTAATCATTGCCGCGACCTGCGCAGCATCAGGTTTGACGGCAGTAAGTTTTGGCAGCAGACCTATAATCGCTTCTGTCGTTTTGAGGCCGTTTCCTGTTACATAGCAGACAGTCCTTTCGTCCCTGCCTATCTTGCCTTCTTCAACGAGCTTTCTGAGGACTGCTACTGACACGCCGCCTGCAGGCTCTGTAAAGATGCCTTCGGTACGTGCAAGCAAAAGTATGCTGTCGCTTATCTCGGCGTCGTTTGCCTCCTCTGCTATTCCATTGTACTGCTTTAGTCGCTTTAGGACGTAAACGCCGTCTCCGGGGTCTCCTATTGCGAGGCTCTTTGCTATTGTTTCTGGGTGCTCGACCGGGATTACCTCGTCGCTGTTGTGCTTAAATGCGTCTACTACCGGCGCACAGCCGTGCGGCTGGGCGGCAATTATCTTCATCTCTTTGGGGCTGTCGATGAGGCCGAGCGAATGGAGCTCTTCAAAGCCCTTGCAGATCGCGTTGAGCATTGCGCCGCTGCCAACCGGGATTATCAGGTTGTCCGGCACCTGCCAGCCCAGCTGTTCTGCGACCTCGTATGCAAGCGTCTTGGATCCCTCGACATAGTATGGCCTCATGTTGATGTTGACCACCCCGATGCCTTTCGAGTCGCCTATTATCGACGCCACCCTGTTTGCGTCGTCGTACGTGCCTTCGACTGCAACAAATTCCGCGCCATAAGACAGCGCCTGTGCTATCTTTACGTGCTCCAGATCAGACGGCGCAAAAATGTAGCATGGAAGCCCGGCCTTTGCAGCGTGGGCCGCGGTCGCAGAAGCCAGGTTGCCTGTCGACGCGCAGCCTACGGCCTTGAGGCCTGTTTCCTTGGCCCGTGAAACTGCCACGCCGGCCGGCCTGTCCTTGAACGAAAAAGTTGGATTGACCGAATCATTTTTGACATAGAGGGAGTTCAGGCCCAGCTTTGCGCCCAGCTTGTCCGCGTGCTGCAGCGGTGTAAGGCCTGCGTTCAAGCTGACGATATTGCCCTTGTCGGCAATCGGCAGGAGCTCAAAATAGCGCCAGTATGTCTTTTCCCTCAGATCAAATGTGTGCCTGTCTACCTTGACTTCGCTGTAGAGGACGTCGAGTGGGCCAAAGCAGTCTTCGCACACGTAGCGAAACTGCGGCTCGTACTCTTTTCCGCATTCCCTGCACTTTAATGATCTAATACTGCCCATGAGTTAGTTTTCATCCTCGATCAAGACGTATGTGATTAAAACTTCGCTAATCACATTTTAGTATTACTAAATTTTCGGCTCAATATATGTTGTAACACTAAACTTTCAATTCCATCCAATAATCACACAAGGCAGATAACCATTCGGTGAAATTATCTATGGTCATACCTCTATTTTAACACATTATGGAAACATGACCTGTTTCCTGTATGACATGCGGGCTTGTCAGAATCTACCATGTAAAGGATTGCGTCAGAGTCGCAGTCGACTAGAATCTCGTGAACCGGCTGGACATTGCCGGATTCTTCACCCTTCATCCAGAGCTTTTTGCGTGAAGTGCTCCAGAACCAAGCATTTCCAGTCCTTACTGTATTGCCAAGGGCCTCTTGGTTGGCATATGCCATCATGAGGATGTCCTTAGTCTTTCTGTCCTGCACTATCACCGGCAGGAGGCCATTGCGCTTCTCAAAGTCAATGTCCTTGATAGTCTTTACGTTCATTGGAGATGCGCAATATTTTGCGGCTAGGACTGAAATAAATCTATGTACAGGAAGGAGTGATATGCATGTAAAGCAAAGCCTGTTTTACATCATATATGCAGCGCAGTGGATGTGTGAGCATCCGATAGGCAGTTCTTGAAAACAAGGTTTCAAGTGTCTTTTTCGTGGACATCTGGCCATGCCGATTCAAATGAGTCGCTCAAAACGTTGGGCAACTAGGATCTCTTTGCATCATTGACCGAGGTCGATTGCATGCAGAAGACTGAGAGATATTATGTAACTCCGGTAATTATGAAGAGACTGGAATCTCGGGGACCGCAAGCTGGAGCGCATGTCAGAACAGACATATATTGCCCTTCCTGCAATGGTGTTGTCAGCGGGGTGGGGAAGCCAGATCCTAACCCGAACGGTGGAGGCTAGGTTATCCCGGCGGGCTCATAACCCGCAGCGCGGTGGTTCAACAGAATTTAGAAAATTCGGAAAGTCCACCCCCCGCTACGCTTCCTTTACGGCAGCAAATTGAAAATTCTTCTTTTCCAGTCCGTACCGCTGTTCCGGCTTTGTCAGGTGCCGGTGGGCCTTTGGGGTCGGGATATACAGCCCGGGCTTTAACCGGCGTTGTATTGGCATGAAAATCTTTGTCACACTGGCGTCTCTAAATTTGCATTTGTCACACTGGTATCCTTTTCCTTTTCCCTCAGACTTCATGCGCTTGCCGCACATTTTGCAGAGAGGATTCCGAATCTCAAAGGCTTCTGCAATTCTTAATACTGAGAGATACTCGACGTTGAGGATCTTGGGATGCTTTGTAGTCCCCTTCCTTACCCCGCAGCCAATTTCGATAAGATCCCCTGGTTCCAATCTTGCAGCCACGGCTGCAAGGCCCGTCGGCTCGTATACTGCCGCCGGCATCTGCGCGCCCTCCTGCTCGACAGAGAATATCACGTGCCCTCCTTCAATTGCGACGGGTCGCGATGAAACACTGCAGTGGAGATATCCTGCCGTGTAGGCCTTTATGCACGAGATCTTGAGCTCGCGCTGAAGGTGCATGTTCGTGCCCTGGTTTGACCGAAATACCATCCAGCCTTCCATTTCTTCATTCGGCTGAAGCGAAGCAACTGCGGACGACACGATATCCGGAGCTTCTCCTCTGACGCCAAAATATACGGGATCGGGCCCATGTGGGGCAACAAGTACCCTGCCGTGCTTTCTGTCATAATTATTGAAGGTATTGGGATACGTCCTTTCGCTAAATTCAATGACCTTTTGGTCGTCGACTATGCGAGGCTTGCCGCAATTCTCCGGCTTTCTGTAGGCTATCAGCTCGTAAGTATAGTCCGTATCGAGCATCAGGCATCCCATCGCGCCCAGTGCTCCCACAAGACCCTGCCCATTGCAGTGGGTGAAATATTCGATTCCATTGCTGCTGGCAACTTTTTCGGCCATCTGCCTGCTCATCACGTCAGACATGGCGGCAGCACTGAACCGCTGCAGTGCATGGGGAACGCTGTCGCTTGCAAGAAACGCCACTCCTGGATTTGCCCCGCTTCCGATAGCCGAGCCGTCTTCTATCGCCTGCCTTACATAATCAATAACCTTGCCTGCATCACGGACTCTTGCCCGCAGGCACACCGCGCCGTTTCCTCTTGTCTTCCACGGGATATTCGGGTTCAGCCTTACAAGAAGTGGGTAGTCAACGAGTTCGGCACCCATCTTGTTTTTCAGATGCTCAACAATTCTGAAAGCCAGGTGCGTCGTGCAACGGCCCAGCCTAGAATCGGTGTCGTCAAACGCAACATGGAGCATCTCGCGTGGCATATCCGTGTTATACTCAAGAGCTAGACGATTTGCATAATATAGTTGATTGCTGGGCGCCCAGATTATGCCCTATTGTCTCTCTCTCACACACACAAAAACACAAAAAACCAATCATATCCGGATGTGAAAACTCAAGATAAATGCTAAGGACAATTAATATCGCACAACTGTCGATGTATGACCGTCAATCTGCCCAGATTAGACTGGCTGAAAGACAACAGGCGCCTAGGCGTTGTACGATAGAAAAGCCACGACCACTATGCTATTAGCGGTCCACCGCCGCTAGTATCCCTCTGTCTGCAGGCTGACCGCCCTGTTCTTTCAGTCACCTATTTTGCAACGAGTCTTTATTGCTCTGATGAATATTTGGAGACTTTAGGAATTGCTGCCAGCACCAGTGTCTGATTCAGCAATCATTGCTGCAAAGCAGAACTTGTATTATATCACTGTTATAAAATCGCCATAGGGTTTAAATAGTTTCAGCATAGATCGTTTTGTTAAGTGAATTAGATGCCAGTCGCAATACTTCCTGATATTAGCGAACAACACTGCATCGGCTGTGCACTCTGTGTAGAGATTTGCACCGCTCTCGGTCCAGATGTGCTGAGAGTAAAGCCAGTGGAAGGCTGGAAGAGAGGTAAGGCATTCGTCTTTTATCCAGAGAGATGCATCTCAGACGGAGCATGCATTGGTGTTTGCCCAACAAAGGCAATCTTCTGGATGAGGCCGATGGACTACACCCCCGGACAGCCAATCCCGCTGAAGAAGCACGGCCTGTTTACGAAGGGCTGGGAAGAAGGTTAAGTCCTTCAGCTACTTTTCCTTTTTTTCATTTTTGCGAAACAAATTTTTAATAATACACACGCTCCACGTTTGATCTGAATTGGTTGACTGGGACGAGGAGATCAAGGCACACCTTTTTTGGGTCTGGGCCGAGCCAGAGGGATTTCTCAATCGCGGGAAGGAGGGCATGCTCGTTATAACCGACAGGCGTCTTGCCTTCATTTCAAAGACAGAGATGACGTACAGGATGCATGATACGCACACGACACGGCAGTTCAATAGGTTCAAGAACAAGGAGAATGTTTTCCGGCCGGCGGAAGGCTACAAGCTCGGACACTTGGAGAAAGACCTGGACAAGAGCGACGAAAACCTAGAGATTCCATTCAGCCAGATACTGGACATTACCTCGGAGGAAAAGCGCTGGGGCACTCTTTTGAAAGTCAAGGTAAACCTAGGCGATACGTCAAAACTCCACAAGTTCTCAATCGTAAAGGGGTGGATAAAATACCCAGCAAAGGATCCACTTGAATTCCAGCGCATGGACTGGAGTCCGCTGATAAACCTCGTCAAGACAAGCACCCCTCCCTAGCTTTATATTAGAATGTCTGTGAAGCTGCCTATAACGGGGCCTATATGCAAAAAACAAAGGCATTCGTGTTTATCAATACCGATACGGGAGTGGAAAAGCTTTTGCACGAAGAAATCCGCAAGCTCCAGGGAGTCAAGGAAGTGTATCCGCTTTACGGCGAATATGACCTTATGGCAATAGTCGAAGATGATAGCGACATGGACGTTGCCAAGATAATATCATGGGAGCTCCGCAAAATTAAGGGTATCCGCAGCACGAATACGATGGTCGTCGCAAAATAAGATCAAGATAAGATAAAATAAGAAATTCTAATTCAGATCAGCGTGACTCGCACTCGCTTGCCCGCCCAGCTCTTCGGCACTGTAATCTGACCTTTCTTTCCCGCGACTTCTACCGTCCTCTCAAGATCATTTGCGGTCGCAAGCGGCACGCGCACGGTTTCATCGGTTGTGGCTAGCTGCGACTGCTTGACGATAATGTTATGCTGCATGTATGGCTGGCAGTACTTGCACGACCTGTCCGCCTGCCGCACCTTCAGCCCCTCCATGTGTCCCGTCCTGTGAAGCTCTATCAGTGAAATTTCTTCTCTGATTGCAACGATCTCCTTTGGCATCAGTGTGTTATTCTTTTCCGGAGAAAAGGTCGGGGACATCATTATAGATCTTCTTCAGACGCTTATCGGCGATCGTTAATTAGACAATAGTCAAACAAAATTAACATACAGATTCACTACTAATCGAGAAAATATGCCGCTGAATATTAACATCGGATATAAATAATACCACTTTGAGAAGAGAAGAGGGAAGAATTCGGGATGCCAGCAGCAGCTATCTCAAAATTTGTAAGCCAGGCTGAAATTGACGAAGCTTACAAGAGCCTGTCATCAAGCCTGGCCGGAAAAAAGGAAAATTACTTTGGAGTTCTCTATCTGTCCAAGAAATTCAATGTCGCTCCTAACGAAGCCGCATCATTTGTAGCGGTGGATGGAACGACGGATACGGGAATAGATGCGTACTACCACGACAAAGAGAAAAAGACCCTATACCTGTACGTCTTTCGATGGACCGAAGACCACATACAGTTCAGAGAGCCACTCGAAAGGCTGGGTAACACGGGAATCAGCAAGATCTTTTTCGATCCGACTAGATCGGAGAGCGATCACCCGCTCGTCGTATCGCTAAAGACCTGCCTGTTTGAAAACTGGAAGTCAATTGACCGCGTCGTGATCGACTTTGTATTCAATGGCGACCCAGTCGATGCCGAGCAGAGTAAGGTGCTCGGCTTTTTGAGGGAGACTGTGGAGGACAAGCGCAGCTTTATAGAAAGCTACCTTAGCAGGATCGGCGAATCCCCAGAACTGCACGACCTGATATTCCATTATGTGTCAAACGTAAACGCCCTTGGAAACATCACCTCTTCGAGGCAGACTGCAGAATATGTCATCAACTTTGATGGCTCGCTTGCAATCCCGGCAGCGGCTGCAGCAGGGGCCGGCTCAGCAGCGGAAGCCGGGCGCAGCGGAAACCAGATGACCGTTACATTCCTCTCTCTGGCAGACCTCCACCGGATGTACAGCGACCTTGGCGAGCGCTTTTTTGAAAAGAACCTCAGGTCGGGCCTTGACGAAGGCGAAATGACCAACATCCAGATAAGAAATTCCCTGCGCACGATCCTGGATCAGCACGAGGACCCGCAGAACTTTACTCTCTATCACAACGGCATCACGCTGACTGCACAGATTCTTGAAATCAACGGACCTTCCAGCGTCAGGATGGTCGAGCCCAGGATTCTCAACGGAGCACAGACAGTCAAGATAATCAAGCAGTTCGTAGACGATGAGGAGGCCCAGAGGCAAAGGCGCGCGGCACAGAAAGGCAGAAAGAGCCAGGCTTCAAAGCAGGCCGCCGGAAAAGGCGAAGCGACTATCGACGACAACAGCAGGCTGCTGGCAACTGCCGCGGACACCTCTTCTTCCCCTCCATCTCCATCCGCGCTTCAAAGGATGCTCGAGGAGACAAAGGTGATGGCAAGGATTATCCAGTCAAAGGACGATGCCTTTTTGCA
>DATEIL010000083.1:0-11558 GCA_035279085.1 Nitrososphaera sp. | reverse complement strand
CTTTTCTCTCATGTTTTGGCGTCTTTATAATACAACCAAAAACCGTCTTGATGGTTAGGAAAACTTATTATATTAAAAAATGCAAGTTTCATACATGGAAAGCGTTCAGCAAGCACAACCGATAACAATAACCGCAAAGGCAGCCGAGAAGGTTGCCGACTTCATGAAGCAGGAGGGCAACAATGCCCTGTTCCTGAGGGTCTACGTCACCGGCGGCGGATGCTCTGGCCTGTCATACGGCATGGGTTTTGAGGAAAAGGCCGACGAGGACGACGTGGTCCTTGAGCAGAACGGCGTAAAACTGCTGGTTGACAGCTATAGCCAGAGGTACCTGAAGGGCGCAAACGTCGACTATGTCGAAAGCCTGATGGGTTCCGGCTTCAAGATCAACAACCCCAACGTGACAAAGAGCTGCTCGTGCGGACACTCGTTTAGTACCGAGTAGACGACACTTCACTCTTTTTTCGTTTTTCAATTCAAGGTAAGAAAAATAAGAAAAGAAGAAAAATTATTTTCTTTCAAAGTAAAAACAATAGAATGGTAGCGCTGCTACTGCTGCTACCGCCACTTTTTTTACGGCCAGAGTCCTCTCAGCTGTATTGCTTCTACGACCCTGTTCACCGCAAGCACGGTGCTGGCCTTGCGCATGTTGACGCCGTACTTTTCATGCGTTTCATACACATCCAGGAATGCCTTGGTGATGTTCTTGTCAAGGCGTTCATTTACTTCATTTTCGCTCCAGTATTCCCTTCGTAAGTTCTGCAGCCACTCAAAGTACGAGACGGTCACACCTCCCCCGTTTGCAAGTATGTCCGGTATTACCATTATCTTGTTCTTGTAAAGGACGTCATCTGCATCCGGAGTCGTCGGCCCATTCGCTGCTTCGGCGACCAGCTTGGCCTTTACCCTGCCCGCGTTCTTTGACGTGATCTGGTTTTCAAGCGCGGCCGGAATTAAGATAGTGCAGTCGGTTTCAAGCAGCTCTTCATTTGATATTGACTTTGCGCCGGAAAAGTCTACCACCGAACCGGTCTTTGCCTTGTGCTTGACAAGGGCACTGACATCCATTCCTGCCTTGCTGTAGACTCCACCCTTTGAGTCAGAAGCCGCAATCACCTTTGCGCCCTGGTCCTGCACGAGCTGGGAAGCAAACTGCCCTGCATTGCCGAACCCCTGGACTGCGACAGTGGCCTGCTTCATGTTAATCTTGAGTTTTTTAGCAGCTTCGCGGACGGTGATGGAAAGCCCCCTGCCCGTGGCCTCGTTCCTGCCGAGCGACCCGCCAATTGCAATGGGCTTGCCGGTAATAATTTCAGGCTGGACAAAGTTGCCCTTGAGCGCCGAATAAGTATCCATTATCCACGACATTTCCTTCCCTCCTGTGTAGACATCGGGTGCCGGAATGTCCGTCCTGGGACCGATAATGTCTGCAATGCCGTATGCATACCTGCGGGTCATGCGTTCCAGCTCGCCTACTGACATTTCCTTCGGATTGCAAATGATTCCGCCCTTTCCTCCTCCATATGGAATGTCTGCGACCGCGCACTTCCATGTCATCCACATCGAAAGCGCCTTTACTTCGTCAATGGATACTTGAGGGTGATACCTAATTCCTCCCTTGTACGGGCCCCTGGCGTCATTGTGTTGCGAACGAAATCCCGTGAAAACTTCAATGCGGCCATCGTCCATCTTTACGGGCAACGAAACGGTAAGAACGCGCTTTGGACTTGCTAAAACCTTGTGTAAACCTGAATCTAGTTTTATTATCTTTGCAGCCTCGTCAAGTTGGGTCAGAGCGACTTCGAACGGGTTTATGGCCGCCGAAGAGCTTTTTCCACTTTCTACCATTGCACTGTTCTAAAAAAGTTAATGTTATAAATTTTGTGTGCAGGTTCAGGATTTCTGCGGTTTATATATATGCGTGAGTGCTATTTAAGGAACCGTCTAGAATGCAGCAGGCTCATCTGGCCAGCCGCTTTGATATCAACGATCGAAGTTCTTCATCCGTCAGGCCCTCGTGGTCGTCTATTCCAAGCGAGTCCGCAAGCGTCTCCAGCTTTTGACGCTCTGAGGATACCGGCCGAGTAATTCTTGGTACGATGTTTGTACCTCTTGCCTCCTGTGAAGCCTCTTCCATCTCCTTCCTGAACATTTCTCTTGCCTTCTCAAATTCGCCCACTGCCTTGCCTACGCTACGGGAAACCTGGGGCAGTTTCTTTGTCCCAAAAAGGAGCACGAGCGCAAGCAGGATTATAATGATCCACTCAGTGCCGGCTATGTTCATGAAGGCTGAGGAGAACAGCAGGGTCATCCAGTACTACTATATCCGTAAAACGTGAATTAAAGATTTCCTCTAGAAGTATTTTGCCAGTATTTCGTCAAGTTCCTTCTTGAACTCCTTGGTTTTTGCTTGGTTTGCGTAATCAACTTCTTCTCGTTCTTCTTCTCCCTCTGCCTGCCTTGAAAACGCCTCAGTGGTGCTTGTTGCCTTGTCAAATTCGGCCAGTCCCTGTGATGCCTTTGCCAGCCTGTTGGCGAGGAAAAAGACCGAGGATAGCATGTAGTTGACCTTGTCGCTCTGCAGCTTTGACCTTTCAGAATCGGGGAAGGCCTTGTCTAGACAGTCCCTTAACTGCCTGGATGCGTCTTCCAAACAGTCCCGCTCCTTGTCGCATTCAACGACGCGCCGCCCCCATTCTGCCATACAGCTGCCCACCGCCGTGCTAAAATCAGTCATATAGATACAACACTAGCAGCAATATGGCGTACAGAGGATAAAAATGGATTCTGAAATCATGTGCTGCTGATTATTTTCTGTTGCTACGCCCCGCTCTTCTTTTCAAACCTCTCAATTGCGTCGATAATCGCCTTTCTCCTGCTCTCTTCAGTGACTACAGCCCTGATGTCCTCTATGAGCATTCTTGCAACGTCCAGCTTTTTCCTCAGACCCGGCACGATGTTGTCATAGGCTGCGAATGGATATACTGCACCATAGATTTCTTCCATTGTTGCAAAGAGGTTTTCCGCGTCCCTTTCCCTTCCAGAGCGCATCCTGTCATAAACGAGCCGCTTGATTTCGCCCACGCAGTCAAGCAGTCCGGTAAGGTACGACTCGCCGGTCACGCCTAATTCGTTCATGGACGGCAGCACCTTGTTCTCCATCACTGCCAGCAGCGCATTCGCTTCGACCAGCTCCTGCTCCGCGACTCCGATGTATCTTGTCAGATCGTGCTTTGCGTGGACGCGAAAGTCATCAAGCATCGATCTTGCAGCGGCCATGCTCTCCTTTGCCTGATCCGGCAGGCCATGGTGCAAGGCGATTATCGATTTACTGCAGAGCATTATCACATCCCTTGTGCCCTTGATCAACCTTTCTCGCCTCTCCTGCACGTCTTTGAGGCTCGAATCGATTTCATCCAGGGACGGCTGAATATTGAGTGCCATGACCGTATCACAGGACAACTCAATAAAAGATTGCCTATGGACGGATATGTGGGTAGTAAGGTAGATGCCGCAAAACTATAAAGGTGATTTGAAGATCTTCACGGTAGAGGCTTGGGCAACAACATCAGGCGAAGCAGGGGATACAGTTATGAGCACACACTCGTCCAGCGCTTGAATAGTGGCCAGTGGCACTCGCGCCGTCTGGGTGGAAGCAGCACCGGCCTGCCAGACATTGTGGCCGTTAACAATGATGCAGGCATCATCCTCACAATTGAGGCAAAATCCGGGACGAGCGATATCCTCTATGTGCCCCAGGATCAAGTGGAACGATGCAAGATCGTCATGAACATGTTCAGCATCTATCCCGAGCGGCACATAATTCTCGCCTTTAAATTCATGAGCAAGAAGAGGTTCAGGCGCAAGAACAAGACTGTCTATGAATCGCGCAAGCTGTTGGAATATTACAAAGTAGCCGACATTGTGGATTCCATGAGCGTCCTTCCAATCATAAAGTGCACATATGAAGGAAAGACGTCTGCCATCTTTGCAAATGGCAAGACAATGCCAATTGAGCTCCCCGACTACTTCATGCCCTTTCACAAGTCCCCCAAGACACTGGAAGGCGGGCAAGTCAGGACAACAGGCCAAAGCGGCTGAAGTATCATTTCTCTCTCTTTCTCTCTCAATTGCAATTGGAGCTAGGCTGGCCGATCGCCGCCACAAGTCTTGGCAGTTTCTGTCAATTTTTTCTGTGGATATTGCCAAATTTACTGATTAAGTTTGTCTTGTCAGGAAAAACGGCTGAAAAAATTGTTCTAGATATTTCTTATCCTAGATTACACCGAAGAACTTCGAAGATAAATGTACCATGGCATTCTTCCGATAATTGCCGCCCTTGTCTTGGCCCCTGCCTTTGTCTATGCTCTTCCAAATGCCGATGCGATAGTAGTTTTTGGCGAAGGAAAGTACCAGCCGGACCTGATAACGCAGTTTGGCGGGCACGTGATAGACGAATCTAAGAGCCTGGGTATGGTTCACGCCAGCATCCCGCTTGTCAGCTATGCAGCCATTGCCAGCGACCCGTCAGTACAGTTCATAGACCTTGACGGACGTGTTTCGATCTCAAGCGACGTACCAGAGTCTGCTGCCGAATACTCCCAGGACTGGGGAGTGGTGGCGATCGGTGCCGAGGAGGCTCATACTTCGGCCTATACCGGCAAAGGCATCAACATAGCAGTCCTTGACACCGGAGTTGACTATACACACCCGGACCTGGCACCTAATTTCAAAGGCGGTTATGATTTTATCAATGAGGACGATGACCCGATGGACGACAACGGCCACGGTACGCATGTCGCCGGCATAATTGCTGCAGCGCGGGATGGGAGCGGAGTAGTCGGGGTGGCGCCGGAAGCAAGCATCTATGCTGTCAAGGTATCTGACAGCAGAGGAAAGGGCTCGTTCAGCGGGCTGATAAAGGGCATCGACTGGGCAATAGAGCATGACATGGACATAGTCACCATGAGCATCACAGGAACTGGTGGGACGCGGGCACTCCAGAAAGCAGTAGAGGTTGCCTACCATGATTACGGTATAATCCTTGTCGCTGCCGTTGGAAATGGCGGCAGCGGCGAAGTTCTCTATCCAGCAGCATACAGCGATGTAATCGGAGTTGGATCCGTGACGGCAGACGGCACGAAATCGTCATTCTCGCGCACGGGCGAAGAAGTCGAACTGGTGGCGCCAGGTTCTGATATCGAGTCTGACGCAATTGGCGGCAAATACCGGCTTTCAAGCGGAACATCGATGGCGACGCCTTTTGTCACCGGCGCAGCTGCGCTTGTACTTGAAAGCGACGAGCATATGTGGGAAAATACAGGAGCCGTGGATGGAGATGGCGAGTGGACCAACGATGAGGTAAGGGCGGTCCTGAGAGAGACTGCGACTGACCTTGGTGACCGGGGCTTTGACGAAACATTCGGATACGGCATGCTAGACCTTCACTTTCCGGCTGCAGCAGAAGATAGCGACGGGGAGGCGGAGAACCCCAGTGTCATGCCGGTATCTTCACGTGATGACCCAGTGACCGACAGCAACACAAGCACCGACAGCACCATCAGCCCTTCCGCCGACTCGCTTTGGGTCCGGTTCATGCTGTCCCTCGGCTGAGACTTACACCCTGGCAGCCAGCTTTTGGCATTGCTGGCTATGCCTGCTGTGGAGCATTAAATATGATGCTTCTCAAAATGTACTGTGGGTCTGAGGAATGCCAGCGTCCACACAATAATGATAATTGAGGATGAAGATGACATACTTCAGGTCTACAAGGATTTCTTGGAAAGAAAGGGATATGCAGTCGAAGTCAGTGCGCCCACCGCCAATGAGGCAGTGAAAGACTATGAAACATACAAACCCGACCTGATAATGATTGACTATCGCCTCCCTGGCGCCATGAATGGTTTGCAGGCAGCAGAAAGGATCCTGCGGGTTGATCCATTTGCAAGAATCCTGATGGTAACGGCCTCGGAAAACATTGGTCGTGAGCTTGCAAGCAACGCATTTCTGTCGGACAAGATGATATCCGTCGTCAGAAAGCCCGTGAGGCTTGCAAACCTTGCAAAAACTATCTCTAGCTTTTGAACTACTTTTGGTGCAGTTGCAGGTAATCCAGTTTTAGCCGCATTGCAGAAATTCTTGCTACCGTAACAAAAGGTTGAAAATTAACAGGAAGCTGGCATCAAAGAATGATTTTTCAAATCACTTTCTTTGTAATGCACACAATTTTTTTGTTGGACACTATTTATAAGGTCGTGCTGCGCATATGATGTTACCTCAATTTTAACGAACATGCAAACTTCAATATTCTGTGGTATATGCAAAAGTGGAAAGACTGTAACCGATCCCGAGTCTGGAGAAGTCATATGCAGAAACTGCGGGATCGTGATATCCGACAGGGCCCATGAAAGTCGCCCGGAGTGGAGGGCATTTTCGTCCGAAGAGTTCAACGGCAGAAGCCGAGCCGGAATCCCAAGTTCGCTAGCCCGGCATGACATGGGACTATCAACGGTCATTGGAAAGACCAACAAAGACGCAAGCGGACGCATACTGGATGTGGCCATGCGCTCGACAATGGGCAGGCTGCGGGCATGGGACTTTCGTACCCAGGCTCATTCACCCACTGACAGGAACCTGAGGCAGGCTTTTTCAGAGCTTGACAGGCTGAGGGACAAACTAGGAGTATCAGACGCCGTAGTTGAAAAAACCGCATACATATACAGAAAGGCACAGGAGCGAGGGCTGGTGAGGGGAAGGACGATATCTGCCACCGTCGGTGCATCGCTGTATATTGCATGCAGGGAGACCGGCACCTCTAGGACCCTGAAGGACATTGCTCAAATCGGGAACATAAAGCGCAAGGATCTTGCTAGGATATACAGGCTCGTTGTAATGGAGCTTGACATGAAAATTCCGCTGATAGATCCTATGAAGTGCATAACCCGCGTAGCAAACAAGGCCAATCTCAGCGAGCGGACAAAGCGCGCCGCGGTAGAAATAATGAAGAACGTGACCAGAAGCGGCGTGTCTGCCGGCAAAGATCCGATGGGTCTCGCAGCCTCCGTGCTCTACATAGCATGCCTGAACACCGGCGAAAACAGAACGCAAACGGACATTGCTGACGCAGCAGGAGTAACCGAGGTTACAGTCAGGAACAGGTACAAGAACCTAAAAGGCCAGCTGGGCCTCAACTAACTTTTTCATTTTGTCATCTTCCAATAGCATCGACTAAAAGTTTTAGCTTGTGGAAACACAAAATGCCTAAATAACAAGATCCCGATCTTGGATCAGCGTGGCAAGTGACTCGCTAGCGGCGCCTGATGTAGCGACCATCAAGCGAAGAACCCTTCGCATTTCACTCGTTGCCATAGCCTCGGTTTTTGTCTTTGAATTTACCGCCGGCATTTTTACAAACAGCCTTGCCTTGCTAACCGACAGCACACACGCGCTGCTCGATGTCGTTGTGACGCTGGTCTTGATAATCGCGACTACACTCGCAACAAGGCCCCGCGACATTGACCACACTTATGGTCACGGCAAGATCGAGACTGTCGGCGGCTTTATTGGAGGCACGGCACTTTTTGTAGTTGCCGTTTTCTTCATTTACGAGGCAGTTGCCCGGCTGGCAATTCCAGGATCCCCTGGACTTGTGAGGCCGGCGATGATAGGATTCGTCGCGATTGCCTTTACTCTGGCCGTTGATGTATTTCGCATCATAATACTCCGCAGGGCCGGGAGAATGACTGGCGCCGCTACTATCAAGGCGGATCTATACCATTCAATTGCGGACTTTGCTTCGACAGTCGTGGCTCTTGCAGGCCTGTGGCTGGTTTCTGCCGGGTTTGCCCAGGGTGACTCTTTGGCTGCGATTGTGCTTGGAGGCTTTCTGGGATACCTCAGCGTCCGATTTGTTTATCATAATGCTACAGAGCTTACGGATGAAATCTCACCCAAACTGGTTGCCTCAGTCCGCAAGTCAGTCTCTGAAACAGAAGGTGTGTTTGAATGCAAGGACATCAAGATGCGGCGGGTCGGAAGGGACGTGTTTGTCGACATTACCATTTCGCTTCGAGCGCACCTCTCCTTCGGAAGCGCACACCAGACAAGCGACAGGGTGGAGGAAAATGTTGCAAAAGTGGTCAAAGACGCGGGCCTCCGCGCATCCGCCGGAGATATCAACGTCCATTTTGAGCCCATATACCTGGACAGCTCGCCTGAAACGATAGTCGAAATGGCCGCCGGCGCAGTGCAGGGAGTCAGGGGAGTTCACAATATTCTGGTCTCCAAAATCAACGGGGTAGATTCGATCGGAGTCTCGCTTCATATCCAGGTCAACAGAGGCTCGACTCTTTCGGAGGCGCATGCACTTGCCGACGCCGTTGAGGACTCTATCAGAAACCACCTGAGCGGGGTTGAGGGCATCACTGTGCATCTGGAGCCCCACCTGCCTGAAATTGCCGGAATGCAGCCGGCCTCCAGCGAAGTGAAGGACGCTGTCAGGAATATGGTACTTGAGAGGCCAGATGTGGAGCGGGTGGGCAAGATATCGGCGTACTCTACCGAGCATGACAACATCCTAAAGATTGACATCGGCTGCGTGTTCAAGAAAGGGTCAGAGGGGGAAATGACAATCGAGCAGATCCACGACCGCGTTTCAGAGATAGAGAAGCGGATACGCGCAAGGTTCCCCGGCTCAATTGTGACTATCCATGCAGAGCCCGGCTGAGCATGCCCTATTCAGTGTATATACTTGCTCACTTACTCTGGGCGCATAACATATGCACTGCATCATGACGGTGGAGGAGGCACCTTGCTTTGGTGGCGGCAAAAAGTTTATTCGGTCACTCATTGTTAACGGAAACCATTGGCTGCTACAGCTCTGATAATGAATGCAAAACTGGCTGCGCGGTTTCTGCCTGCCCGCAGGCCCGACTCGAAAAAGGGTGACAACGGCACAGTCCTTGTGGCAGGCGGCAGCCGGTTCTATCATGGGGCGCCCGTCCTCGCATCGATGGCGGCGCTTCGCTCCGGAGCCGATCTCGTCTATACTGCCGTTCCTAGATCCATAATTACTCCAATAAGGGCATTTTCTCCTGCGATCATTGCCCTCCCGCTCCCCGATGACAAGCTCACAGTGGGCTCTGCAAACCGGCTTGTAGCAATGACGCCAAAGCATGCCGACAGTGCGGCAATAGGAATGGGGATGACTATTGCCGGATCCGAACCGATAATTGCTCTTGTCAGGAAACTCAGGCAGGCCGGAACAAGACTGCTTCTGGATGCATCTGCACTCATTCCTGAAATACTTCCGGAAATTTCAGGCTCGGGTGCGATAGTGACCCCGCACGCGGGCGAATACGCGCGCCTCTTTCAAGGTGATCCTGGCAAAACAGAGAAGGAGAGAATAGCCAGTGTAACATCTGCAGCAAAAAAACACGAGATAACCGTTCTCCTCAAGGGTCCGAGCGATGTTGTGTCCGATGGAACCCGAACAGGAATCAACCGCACTCATAACTGCGCCATGACAGTGGGCGGCACGGGCGACGCGCTGTCGGGGCTGACCGCTGGGCTCATGACAAGGGCGCCGCCGTTTGAAGCGGCCATGCTCGGCGTCTATTTCAATGGAGTTGCAGGAAACCTTGCATACAAAAAGTCGGGCTTGCATCTGATAGCTACTGATATTGTCGATAACATGGCAGCAGCGATAAAGCCATACGACAGGATCAGCTAGTGGCAGTACTAGTATTACTACTACTATTATTTTTTGTACCCGTGTTGTGGGTATCATCATCATTATCATTAATGCTACTCCTGCCACCACCCTTGGCATTGGTAACAGTAACAGTAGTATTATCCGCAGCAACAGCTGCTGCCGCCAACTTTGAAAAGTACGACTGCAGCGCATCTATTATCTCCGAGACAACGGCATCGCTTCCGTCCTTCTGCGGGTCTGTGTTGAGAAATCCTCCTGCCGCGCCGACATGGCCACCGCCTTCTTTGAATTCAAGTGCTATCTTGCTGCAGTCTATTCCCTGTGGGGCGTCGTCCTTTTTCCTGATGCTGACCTTGCCGTCTTCGGTATAGCCAACCGCGACGTGGACGCCTGTATCGTCCATGATCTTGCCAAGGAGCACCGATCGATTGACAAATGCTTCAGACCTTGCAATCGCTATCCTGACCTGCCGGGTATTGCCTTCCGGTAGAAGAACAACAGAAAACTCCTTTTGGATCATTGCAGCAATGGACCTTGCTATTGAATCCTCTATAAGCCTAAACGCATCCATGACGTCTGCCTGCATCTCGCTGTTCCACAGGATTCCCTTGACCACGCTTCCTAGGATCACGTCGTAGAGCCTAGACCTGAGATCGGGAAAGCCAAGGTAATAAGAGATAAGGGCCGTGAGTGGCGGTATGGGGAACTTGGCAGAGTCGGGAAAATCAGTACGATGGGCAATCGCAGCCAGTTGCAGAGCCAGCCTGTTCTCCGGAACGAATCGCTCTGCGCAGAGCTCCGACGCGCATTTCTTGATACCATCTTTTTCTGCATGGTATATTGTCAGCTCGCAGACCTGCTCCAGATCCTGTCTGGGTTTGTTAGCCCAGACATGATGGTCCAACCAGATATTTTTCCACCCCTTTTCCTTGGATTTTTGGAGCGCCTGCAAGACAGGGGCGTAGCTTTCCTCGTTGACACCCACGTCGGCGATGATTATTGTGCCTGGGGGTTCAAGCATTTGCGACTCTATTGTTTGCGCGACCATGGTCATCCTGTCCAGGCCATAGTTTGTCAAAAAGACCTGGCATGATGGAAAAGCTATTCTTAGAATTGCGGCTGAAAACACCCCGTCAACATCTTGTTCATGTGAAAAAACTAGGACACTCATAGGTGGAGAAACCTTTCTCTGGTGCTTTTATAATCCCACCGATCCCCAACATTTTTCAAACCTATCTACTGACCTTACAACTGTTACACAGTTGAAATCCATTATCGTGACAGGAGCATCCAGCGGCATAGGAAAGGTGTCTGCCGTCATGCTCGCAAATGCCGGATACAGGGTCTATGGCCTGGCAAGAAACTACTCCAAGCTGGCGAAGGTGGGAACGCAGTTGCCAAGTGACAGGTACATCCCTTTAGAATTTGACATTACAATGCCCGAGACTTTTGACCGAATCATTTCAGAGATTGCGCGAGGCGGACAAATATTTGGCCTGGTGAACAATGCAGGCTATGTGGAGCCGGGGGCGATTGAGGATCTTGCCATGTCCGACCTCCGCGCGCAGTTTGAAACGAATTTCTTTGGGCTCGTCGGTATGACAAAGCAGGTGCTTCCTTTCATGCTCGCCCAAGGCGAGGGGCGGATCGTAAACATCAGCTCCATGGCAGGCCTCGTCTCTTTGCCACTGGTAGGCGCATATTGTGCCACAAAGCACGCCCTCGAAGCCGTCTCTGAAGCACTTTGCATGGAATTATGGAACACGGGAGTCAGAGTCATAAGCATAAACCCGGGGGTAATTGACACTAACATACACGCCATCACGTCCGGGAAGGTCTCGGTGCA
>DATEIL010000082.1:0-6480 GCA_035279085.1 Nitrososphaera sp. | reverse complement strand
TGTTGTGCGCTGGAATACCGCCCTAGTGCAATAATTGCATACTACGTAATTCTTAATATACGCAAATTCTGCATATATCACAGTTCAAGTTGCTTGATGAATTCGTCAAAAGCAGAATAGACGGCAAAAAGCCTCGCAAAGAAGGGAGGACGTATGTCATCGACAAGCTCGAAGGATTGGATAAGGAAAACTTTGAGATAATATCGCCCTTTGTAGACGTGGTCAAGATCTACGGGGTCCTGCCGCTTCTGGTCGCAGAGGAGACTCTGAAGAAAAAAATAGCGTTCTACCACCATTTCGACGTCAGGGTTTCGACAGGTAGCACGATCTCGGAGTACATGGTTGCCGAGAATTCATTTGACAGATTCATCAACGAGGCTGCAAACCTCGGCTTTGACATTATCGAAATAGGAGAGAACAGCTCGGACCTCGCATATGAGCAAAAGAAAAAGATTACAGATTCAGTCATTGCAAAGAACCTGGACTTTCAGTGGAAGGTAGGCAAGAAAGACCCAAGGCACCAGCTCTCACTTGATGATACGCTCTTGAAAATTGAAGAAGGAATCAAGCTGGGCTCTGACAAGATAGTGCTTGAGGCAAACGAAGGATTCCACGTCGGGATATATGACGAAAAGGCGTCACCTAGGTGGAGTTTCGTCGGCGCCCTGACGGCCAAGTTCCCGCCAAATACTTTCATTTTTGAAGCCCCATTTGAATCGCAGCAGTCATCACTCGTTGCAGAGTTTGGACAGCGGGTGAACCTAGCAGAGGTCCGGCTCGAGGCGGTCTCTTCGGTGGAATCGCAGAGGAGGGGCTTTCCGACAAAGGCTGCGTTTAGCGTCGCGCATCTCCGCAAAAGCCCGGAGGGAAGCCCTGCAGCAAAATTTGTCTATTTTGTTATTAGATCAAAGCACCCGATAGAACAGGCTGAACTCATGGGCGTTACAAATTTGCCGCGCAGGACCGTCCAGAGCGCGATCGACGAGCTCAAGACACAGGGCATGATAATAGAGCGCAGTAGCCTAGAAGACGCCAGGAAAAAAGTCTACAGTCCGGTGCAGTCGGAGTGGCTCTAGATTCCCCAAGTGCCATATTGTTGTAACCGGTTTTGGCAACGCTTCCTAAAACCGGGAACACCACGATGGCAAATGGAGCTTGATTCTATGCTCCAAATGCGGATTCTTTTTTAGAACAATTCACTGCGGCTATTCTCATGAAAAATGACTCTGTCCCTCTCCGCACGCCGAGGGCGACTGTTGTGTTAGTAGTAGTAGCAATAGCACTGATGGCTATTCTTATCTTCTCCGTAGGTTCATCAGCATTTGCCGCTTCCAATGTCCTAGGAGCAGGATCCGGCAGGGCACAAATTGTTGCAGAACACCACAAGCCTGGCCATGATAATGGCGGAGGCAACGGACCGTTCTCAAATGGCGAGAATGAAGAAGGAGGAAGAGAAAAAGAAGAAAATGGAAATCATGGTAAAGGAAATGGCGGGAACGATAGCGAAAAAAGAGGGTCGATGCTACAGCCCGTGCCATCGTCCCTTGACAACTTTGAGCTATCTGTAGAGGGAATCGCGCTGACAAAGCGCGACGGCAGAGATGGGCCGTTCGCCGATGCAAAAGTGGATCTGCATGCAACCATCCTGCGGGAGGAGGGGAACCACCTGCGCTTCCAGGCGACCGGAACAGTCGATGTGGACGGCGACGGCGAGTATGACATCGTCGATGCTCAGGGAATTGTAATTTTCTTCAAAACGCTAAGGGGCGAGGCCGTTACAGGACTCGTGCATATAGTTGGCAAGCATGCGGTCGACGAACACGGAAACGACTTGGGAAAATTCCGCCTCAGGGCGCTGGTTATTGACAGTGCCAAGGATGACACATGGCGGGTCATAGTATTTCCTGCAGGCAGGCTCGGTGGCCACATCATGCTAGTCAATATGGGCGGGACGATTACCGGAATTGACGGAAGCCAGCAGCAACAACCGCCGCCGACGCATGGAAGCCCGGCTCCACTGCATCATTTTGACGTGAGTGCAATCCCATCTAGTGTAACCGCAGGAAGTGGCATAAGCGTTACCGTCACTGCGCGCATGGCAAATGGCACGCTGCTAAAGAGCTATGACGACAAGGCAAAGATAACAGACGCCACAGGAACAGTCACTCCGATAATCACACCCAGGTTCCAAGAGGGAGTCTTTAAGGGAACTCTCAACATTACAAAAACCTCAAACTTGGACAAGGTAAAGTTCACAGATGTTGATACCGGCAAGACAGGTGAGAGTAACTCATTTTCAGTAGTCGCGGGGTCACTGTCAAACGTAGAGCTCTCGCCCTCTGACGTGAACCTGAGCCCAAGTGGCAAGGCGCAGTTTACTGCAAAGGGAACCGACAGGTTCGGTAACGAACTTGGCGGCCTCTCATTTGCATGGTCGCTCTCCTCGCAGGATTACGGTTCCATATCTACGGCAGGCAGCAGGGCAAACTTTACCGCAGGCTCGTCAATATCCAGTACAGTCAAGCTGAACCTTACTGCTTCGACGGGAGGAAGTGGAGGCAAGTCAGACAGGTCGGTGATAACCATAACTCCGAAATTGCAGGTTCTTGACCACTTTGTGATTGGAAACATTTCCAGCCCGCAGACCGCAGGTTCACCCTTCCAAGTCACGATAAGGGCCGTAAATTCGACAGGCGCTTCCATTACCGGTTACTCTGGACCAATGCATTTGACTGACTCGACAGGCACACTTGACATGACAATAAATTCTGGCTTTGTGAACGGCTTGTGGACAGGGAACGCAAACATTACAGAGGCGAATTCAAAGGTCAGGATTTCAGCAAGCGATGTTGCGTCTCCGAGCAAAAAGGGCACTTCCAACGAGTTTGCAGTGACTGCAGGAGCTCTCCACCATTTTGACATTGATGCCATTGCAAATCAGACGGCTGGCGTGCAGTTCAACGTTGCAGTCAGGGCAGAGGATGCATATGGCAACCTAAAGCCGGACTATGCTGGGAACGTTACGCTTGGCACAAACGACGGGGCAAGTCCAATTGGCAACCTGACCCTGTTCAATCCAGGCTCCCACAACTTTACAGCAGGAGACGGTGGCAGGTTCACATTTACCGCGACGATGTATAATGCAAGAGATGATGTCACGGTGACTGCTGCAGGGTCAGGCAAATCAGGCACAAGCAACGAGTTTGACGTGAGGTCGACAACATCAGCCGTCGCAAAGGTCTCTGTGTCTCCGACTTCTGCCACGGTGAACCCAGGCGGCAAAGTGACATTTGGCGCCCAGGCTTTTGATGCATATGGTAACTCTATTACCAATGGAGGAGCAGGAGCAGAAGCGGCGGTAGACTTTCAGTGGTCGCTTGATTTGGATTCGCTTGGGGATATTGATGGAGATGGAGCCTCTGCAGTATTTACCGCATCGTCCTCAATATCAACTAGTGTCACTGGGACAGTTGTTGCCAAGTTGGGAGCTGCAACAGGCTCGGCATCCATAACCGTGGAGGCATAGAAAGAGAAAAAGGGCATATATGGCATCATGCAATAGCCGACCAAGACTGGCAATACCTTAAATCTGGATGTACACACACCAGATGCTAGCATTACCATTGCTGCAAGAACTGTTGCTCCAGTCCGCCGGCCCGGGGATACTGACCATAATAGTTGCATTCCTCCTTGGGCTGCTCGCACTTTGGATCTTGGTCTCAATACCGGTCTGGATAGCGGCAAAAGTGCTTACGCTTGGAAGGGCAAGATTCACGAGGGCCATGCTGGTGACTGCGGTTGGACCCATAGTATATGCGGCAGTCTTTCTGGTATCGACGATCGTTCTTTCAGTTGCATTTGGCCAGAGCAGCTGGCTGTCCGTCCTGGCGTTTGTCATCGCATTTGTGGCATGGATAGGAGTATTCAAGAAAGGCTTTGACACCGGCTGGCTGCGGGCACTGGGAATCGCAATATTGGCGACGATCGTGTTTGTAATAATAGGAATTGTTATCACGTTGGTGATATGGACGGTAGTCCCAGGGGCGCCTCCAATAAGTCCCATACCTCTTCAGCAGGCATGATGACAGGGATAATGATTATGATAATAACAACAAGAGAAGCAGTGGCACAGCCTCATTTGACAATGTTGTTGTATTCTCGATCGGCCCAGTCCACCAGCGATAGCAGATCCTTGGCTGAATAGTCATAGCTTTCTTCTGCCGCCTGCTGCAGCTCCGGTGTTGCAGAAATTGCGATCCGAAGCTCGCCTTTCAGCCTGCCTTTCAGAGATCTTGATGCAGACGATAGAAACTTGAGTGAGCCTTCACCTGATGAAAATATGCATATCATCATGAGGCCGCGCTTGTTGCTCCATATCCTTGAGACGTAGCGCTGAAAATCAATATCAAAGAAAGGGTCGATATCTTCCTCGACATTACCAATGTATGTCGCATTCCATCCCATGATTTGAAATGCCACTGCCGCGCACTTTGCCGTCAGTACCCTGTCTTCAGAGCCGGCCACAAAAAGCGCATTTGCGTTTGATTTTTGCTCCGCCGGCCTTGAATTGAACTTGGCAATATCCACCAGCTCGACAAGTAGGCCTGTGAGAAATGCTCTTTCGGTCTTGCCCACCCTGCCCCTGCTATAGAGCTCCGACACGGTATTTGCCGCAGGCAGTATCACATCCGTTAGTATGCGGACCTGGTCTACATTTGAATTCATGACACTTGAGAGTATCTTGCGCGCCGTCTCTTCCTCGCCTGCCAGGATTGCGGAGATCAGCCGCTGCTGGACTTGGACGTTGTTGACTGGAAACTCGATGTCGCCTACTCCTCTTTCAAGGACCCACACATTTACCGGGCCTATCTTTTTCTTTTTTACAAGGCCCATGGCATTAATGACATCAAGATATTTTGTAATCGTCATCCTGTTGATCCCTGTCCTGTCGGCGAGTTCTATCCCAGACAGGCCCATGCCCCCGGCGCCCTGCAGTGCATCTACAATTTTGCGCTTGACTTCTTCAAGCGTATAGCGCCGGTACATTTCTATATGCACGTTACATCGCAGCCCCGCAGGATAAAACCCTTCTTACTTGGCCGCTGTTGCAACAGTAGCAGAATCAATAGTTGTTGTACCAGCTGCAGGTGCTGGTGTTGGGCCTTGCAGAGCCCGTAACGGTAGAAAAGAGATACAGAAAGATTGAGAGAAAAAAAGGTGCTCCAATAAATCCAGAAAAATTTCAGGTAATCCGAAAATTCGGATCATTGTTTCTACTTCATATTACTGGATCGTAATCTTGGATGTCATGTACGGGTGGACTTGGCAGTAGTATGGATGCTCGCCTGCGCCAATGTCTGCAGCCGGGACGCCGTACTTTTGTCCGCTGTTGAGGAAACCAGAATCGAACAACTTGCCGGAATCCGGATCGCTTGATCCCGTGCCGCTTGTGGCCGTGTGGAGTGTAGTGTCGGTGTTTTCCCATGAAACTAGGGCATCAGAACCAGCTGTGGCCCCGTCAGGATCATAGTCAGGGTTTCCCTGTACCGACGAGCCTTTGAGTATCTTGATAGAGACTACCGTGGAGTACTTGCTTTCGTCGACAGTCTTGTTTCCGCCAGTATTCGTCTGATTCGATGACGATTCTGAAAGCGGCTTCCAATAAGGCGAATCCACGACGCCTTCAACTGGCATGGCCTTGTGGAAAGAGTCGTAAGTCAAATAGCCGGTGATCGCGCCCAAGACCAGTATTACAGGAAATGCAATTTTGCCGGGTCCTACCATGCTCGCTACCAGATAATCATCCACCCCTATTAATTTCTTAACCATAAAACGGCTATATCTAGGATGGACACCTGTGGTATAATGTGAGCCGTCAGCAGAAGAAAGTTGCATGCAAGAGCTGTTCAAAGTATTTCCTTGTGCCGGCAGTTGATACGGGTAGGCAGGAAGTCTCGAGTGATATTATTATTGATGACAAGGGCGACGGCGCTTCCTTTGGCCTCATCTGCCCTTTTTGCATGACCCATGCAGTCTATACAGGCAAGGACTTGGAATAACTTTTATTTCACCCATCAAGTACACTCGAGAAGAACGAATTGGGTAACGAGACTGTTAGCTGCGCGATCTGCGGCGCTGCCATTAGCACATTCAAGTACCGCCCCATGCCGCAGTGGAATATCAATGGACTTTTGTGTGGCCAATGCTATGACAAGCGGCTGCTTGAGCACTATATCCAGCCGGACAGGCGGTCAATAACCAAAAAGTAGGGTTCTGTCGAGTCTTCCATAATTCTGCATGTACGTTAGAACCAAGAGAAACCAACAGATATCTATTTTTTCCTGCACTGGCTTGAAGCTGTAAGTCGCGTACCACTAGTCATTTGTGGTTAGTCCGCGCTTTAATGCTTCATATGTAGCAGCTATTGGCGATTTTTGAATAACATATCTGCCTCTACTAACCTTCTTAAGAACACCAAGC
>DATEIL010000081.1:0-3854 GCA_035279085.1 Nitrososphaera sp. | reverse complement strand
TCTGGCGGCTAGGAGGGCGACTCGAGCACGGCATCTATTTGCTTGACGAGTGCCGCGATACCGACCGGCTTTCTTACAAACGCCCTGACGTCGATGTTTGGAAACATCTTGCGGAATTCTTCGTAATAGATTTCAAACGCGGTCAGAAAGCAGACTTTGACTGAGCTGTCCCTCTTCTTGAGCTCACGGTAGAGGTCAAATCCGTTAATGTTGGGCATCCTGATATCAATTATCATCAAATCATAGTGATTGGGTTTGAAACTTGATAGTGCAAGCCGAGGGTCGTTAAATGCGTCGATCGCAAAGCCATTCTGCTCAAGCCCTTTCTTCAGGACTGCAGTGATGTCTGGTTCGTCGTCTACTATTGCGATCCTCTTCATTTAATGTAATAAAGTTTAATGAGTGCTATTTTAATACGACGGTTGCTCCCTCTGCCTTCTGGCCGTCACAGCCGCAATCTTAAATGATCCCACTCACGAATTATGCTCTAATGAAAATCTATACCCGGACCGGCGATAAGGGAGAAACAGGGCTAATCGGCGGAAGACGAATATCCAAGGCCGATCCCCGGATTGTCGCTTATGGCGCAGTTGACGAACTTAATTCAAACATTGGTCTAGCCATTGCTTCTCTATCGATTCAGGCAACTTTCCAGGATCTCTGTGATGTTTTGATACAGGTGCAAAATGACCTGTTTGTCCTCGGCTCCGACCTAGCAGATTCCTCCTTTCCTGAAAGCAAGTACAATACGCCTCGCGCAAGTGAGGAAATGGCCTCCGCCCTTGAACCCGTGATAGACAGGCTCGAGGAAGATCTTGACCCGATAACCTTTTTCATCCTGCCCGGAGGAAGCGTTGAATCGTCACTGCTTCACCAGTGCAGGGCCGTCACAAGGAGGGCAGAGACAGCAGCCGTGGCACTGTCAAAAATCGAGACAATAAATCCAGCGGTCTCTGTTTATCTGAACAGGCTCTCAGACCTGCTGTTTGTCTCAGCACGCGTCGCAAACAAGAGGCTGGGCAGGCACGATGTGGCATGGAAGAGCGGGTAGGCCCTTCTGCATTTTCTATGCAAACAAAAAGAAAGTGAGTTCCCGCGCATACAAACGGTCTAGATATCTCTGCTCATTTCACAGCGCTTAACACCAAGCTGGTGAGTGATTTTTCTGCCATCGATATACTATCTCCTTCCGTGTAGGGTCGCTCTTACAGGATTTCGATATTCCTAAAGCCTGTCTGCATATGCCTTATGCTGTTCACATGATGCTCTCTGGTCAAGGCACCATCCACACGAACACACCAACTTTTGCTGGATCAGCCGATTCTTGCAGGAATTCCTCATCTGTGACCATATCAGAGATGACCAACTAGCCTCAAGGACTGGAATGTTAATACTTGTATGCTTGAGTCCTACTCAAATTATGAAAAATTCTAAAAGAAATGAGTGAATTTCTTATACTAGTATGCAAATTTTCATTAGTCGATAAGTCGCTTTGACCAAGAAATTTAGGTAATCCTTGCTGAGACGCCATCATGCCTGGCCAGCCCGTTTTTCTACCTAGTATTTGCACTTATTACATGCTAAGCTTAAAATGCTGTATTTGCAAAGGGCAGCCAGAGCGGTCAATTGGGACAGGTAAATAACGTCTTTCTAATAGTCGCGATAACGGCTGCAATGGCGATAGTCACGGCAGTGCTTACCTTTTTTGTTGACATGATATCTCCTGCTGTCACAGGTAACGGCACAATAACCGCCGCAGACACAATTGCCGTTGTCAGCAACCAGACTAGTATTGGGCACTAGCTTTAAAAAGTCAAGCGACTCACTCTTTCTGAACATACATGACCGATGCTACACCGCAAGCCGGGGTTTCGTGTCCGTACTGCCAGTCACGTTTCAAGGACAACGAGGAGCTGTCAAAGCACATTGACAGAATCCACCATGGCTCGGGCCTCCTTGAAGGCGACTCGAGGAAATGGTAAAGGCCGGCGATCTCGATCCATTCTTCCAGTCGGTGCTGAAGTTAAAGTCAGTCAGGCGCGCGGGCTGGGTGGCCAAGGTGCAAGTGCCGGATGCCGAGTCGGTTGCCGACCATACTTTTTCGACCTGCGCCAATGCTATGCTGCTGTCAGACATACTCGGGCTTGATACATTGAAGGTAATGAGGATGGCTGTCCTTCATGACCTTGCCGAGTCAATAGTGGGTGACTACATGCCCGGCGACGTTTCTGCCAATGAGAAGATGGAGCAGGAAAAGCGCGCAATGGATGGCATCCTAAAGGGACTTCCCCCCGCCGTCCAGGCGGCCTACACTGAGATCTGGGCCGAATTTCTGGACAATAGAACGGAGGCCGCGCGCTTTGTACACAGGATGGACAAGCTAGAGATGGCGATGCAGGCAAGCCGCTATGCAGCGGAGGGATACGACAAGAACCTCCTTGAGCCGTTTTTCAGATCCGCAAAATCAGGCATTGGAGAATCTGACGATATCGTTGGGGAGATACTTGCCCATTTTGAAAAGCGTAAACAATGATGATGATGTAAATGACGATGATGATGACGACGACAAACATCTAGGTTAAAAATCGGCCCTGCACAATCCTTACTGGCGATGAAGAGTCTAGACGGACATGACCTGCATGGAATGATTAGTTTTGCACTCTGAGCCGAGAAAAGACTTTAACGCCGGGTTGAGACTCTCTGCTGCTGTAAAAAGGAGTGTACATGCACATACATGCAGTATTTTACGGCGCTAAAAATGGGTGAAAAGCGGGTCAAGGCCTCGCAGGAACTCCTATCGCGTTACGCTGGTCATGCCTTGCCTGCCCTTGCTCTTAAGGACAACAAGGACAACAAGTGGGAGCCCGTCGGTGACGAGAACCTGTATGCGGTGGTCAAGGAGGAAGCAGGCTACATGATCGCGCTCTGCGACAAAAACGGCATAGCCAAGTCTATCGCCCAGTGGTTCACAGAAGGCGTCAAGGAGGAAATAGTCTCCAAGCTAAAGTCGGAGCACAACATGATCGAGTACTTTGGCAAGCTCTCGCTTCCGATATAACCTTATAACTCTGAAATCTTTTTACCGAATCAATAGTGTGTACCTACCTTGGCAGAAAAATTTGAGCAAGAGATCGAAGTCAGGGGACATCTTATTGACTCTATGATCCTGACTAGGATATTTGACAGCGTCATGGATCTAAAAGGCGACTTCCAGGTTCTGGAATTCACGGTAGGCAAGAAAAAGAAGGACGCCAGCCACGCTCGGCTGCTTGTGAGGGGAAAGAACCAGGAGCACCTGTCAGACATACTTGAACTCGTATACAGGGAGGGTGCCCAGCCTGTCTCAGTCCAGGAAGCCTTGCTCGAGCCGGCGCCAAAGGACATGGTCATGCCTGACGACTTTTACAGCACGACTAACAATGCGACGCAAGTGTATCATGGGGGCCGGTGGATCACCGTCCAGAACATGATGATGGACAAGTGCATAGTGGTGGACACAAAGAGAAAGACGGCAGAGTGCAAAATGATCAGGGACATTGCCAAAGGAGACATGGTCGTAGTCGGAGAGCGCGGCGTCAAGATCATCCCGCTTGAGCGTCCGCGTGAAGGAGTAGACATTTTTCAGTTCATGAGCAGCACCAGCTCGAGCGAGAGGCCGACCCAGCACATCGCACGCAAGGTTGCTGCCGATATCTATAACACCAAAAAGGGTGGCGGCAAGATAGTCGTAGTCTCGGGCCCAGTACTTGTCCATTCTGGAGCAGCCGAAGCCCTTGCATCGCTGATACGGATGGGCTATGTGGATGGCCTGCTTGCAGGCAATGCCCTTGCCGTCCACGACGTAGAGAATGCTC
>DATEIL010000080.1:0-2866 GCA_035279085.1 Nitrososphaera sp. | reverse complement strand
TGATGGGAAGAGGCTGCGTCGCAATCAATCATGGTACCAATCCGCACAGTCTTGGCCCTTTGAGCATTTTCAGCCCGCATCAGAAGCAAATGACACAATGAAAGGCTCATCAGAGCTTCGTTGCTGGTCTATTTTGAGATCAAGACAGGACAGCTGGCATAAGTAACAATGCCTGAGGCGACACTTCCAAGTAAGAGTTTTTTAAAACCGGAGCGACCTTTTGTTCCCGTTACTATGAGATCGACTTTGTTTTGTTCTGCATACTCGGTGATGGCCGGGACGGCAGAGGTCGGGCTGGCTATTACCTCTGTCTTTACGCTGACTCCTTGTTCCCGAGCCTTTGCCCGAACCCGGTCAAACCATGCCTCCGCCTCCTGCTTCGACTTGTCCAGCAGCTCGTTTATGGCACTCGGCGTCGGAAGCCCAAACATTCCTGCCGAGTATGCATAGCCCACCTGCGAAATAAAGACATTAACTGCCATCAGCTGGGCCCCATGCTTTTTCGCAACATCAATTGCGAGATCCGCTGCCTTGAAAGAAGAGTCAGAGCCATCAAGGCATACCAGTATGCGTGCAAAGCCCACTGAATAATATATCACGCTTTAAGTGATTTAAGCGTTGGAATAGAAGAGATTGCCACTCTTGCACCGGGGTTCATTAATATCCATAAACACACTATAGACATACAAAAAAACAATCATGATCCACAAATGCGGCGCAGGCCAGCCCATCTTTTGGTAGGCATTTTTTGCTTCTTGTTATTATTACCGCCAGACAAATAATGATGATGATGTGCGTTATACATGGATGACAAGGCCAGAGATGGCTGCCAATTGATCACTGTATGGGAAATTCAACAGCAACAAATCTCATCAGCATCAACAACAACAAAAGGTTCAACCTCATGCAGTTTCAGAATCTCTACGGGTGTTGGCTTCTCTGCCGCGGTCGATGTCTTTATCGCGCTTTGAAATCTCTTTTCTCTGTAGCTCCCTGTGATAGTCGCTTTGCTCGTTGGCAACATTCAGAATGTCCGTCTTGCTTATCAGGCCCAGTAGGATCCTGTGGTTATCACAGACAAATATCCTTCCAGCCTGCTTCCGCATCAACTCCCGCAGGGCATCGTCGCCTCTCCTTTCCGGGCCAAGCACCGCAAGCCGGCCAACTGGAACCATGATGTCAGCCGCATTTGTCTCCATCCGCCTGTCCTCCGGCACCGACCTTGCATTGCGTAGATCGACCATCCCCACAAGCCTCCCGCCGCCATCTGTGACTGGAAAGGCACTTTTCATGAACCTGCCGAAATAGTCCCGCAGCAAGGTATTGAGATCAGTTGATTCCGGCACTGAAATAACCCGGGAATTCATGATGTCCTTCAGGTAAACGCCGGACAGGCTGGAGGTCAATTCGTGCTGCGATAGGTAGGACTGGGCGCCGCTGTTGAGGAACCATCCTATTAGCAAGATCCATATCCCGCCCAGAAATGAGCCAGTTACCATTAAGAAAAATCCCAGCGCCATGAACCCATAAGATATCCCAATTCCTACTTTTGCTGCAATTCTCGTCGCATCGTCGTAATTCCTTTTCCACCGGACGAGCCCGGCCCGCAGTAACCTGCCGCCGTCTAGCGGGAAGGCAGGAATCAAGTTGAAACCGCCAACGAGCGCATTAATTATCGCGCCATACAAGAGCACTCCTTCGACCAGAGTAACTGCAGACGGCGGGGAACCACCGCCAGTCTGAACAGTAACGAGCCACCAGGCGGCAGCCAAGCCGCCGGCGATTGCAAAACTCGTCAGGGGTCCTGCAACTGCAATCTTGAACTCTTTGCCAAAATCCCGGGTTTCCTCAGGGATTTCCGACACGCCTCCAAAGATAAACAAAATTATCTGCCTTACCTTGATGCCGTACTTCTGGGCGACTACAGAATGCATCAATTCATGCAGAAAGATTGAGATGAAAAGTACGACTGCGCCGGCTCCGCCCATGATCCAGTACTGGGCAGCGTCAAGGCCGGGAAAATACAGCGGCATAAAGCCGGTCGCAAGAGTCCAGGCAATCACAACAAACGCGATGAGGAGTGTAAAGTGCAGGCGGATTGGGATATCCCGGACTCTGGCTATCTGAAAAGACAAGTGGTGTGACCAAAATTTGCACCTTATGCTTTATACGAATTCAGCTTCTGAACGGTTCTTCTGCCAGATTTGGCTATAACCCTAAAAAGACAGTCGTGCCGATTTGCGGGCATATGAATGAAGAGAACAAAAAGCCGGCCGTAATTGACTGGGATGAAACCATCCACAAAAACGTCAGATCCAAGGATGGAGAGCCAGTGGGGAGCATCGTGGGAGTCTCAGGGGACTCTGTCTTCATAGAGACCATAGGCTCAAGGGGCCAGTTCACGATACCAAAGCAAAACGTGGAGCAGTTCAATGGAGCGGAGATAACGCTTACTCTCTCTGCGGGCGAGCTCGAAAAATTTTCGCGCTGAAAATTGTCTTGCAGCGTGGAAGGATAGGCAGACTTATGCCTCTTGCGAACCCTGCGGCATTGTACACTCGTGCCCCATGGAGGAGTTTGCAGTTAGAGGATGGCCCTTCGAGAAAAAACCACACACGCGCATATACTTGTACCATGATATCCCGGCAGCTCACTTTTGCTCTGTGGTGAGTTGACGTTTGCATTCACGTGACCTGGCTTTATAACATGAATGTGTGATGTGAAGGTAGTATAATCTATGTCGAGGCGACACTTGATTGCGATATTTATCATTGCGGCTGCAGTCGTTGCAGTCATGGCTGGTCTGCTGTTGTTCTCCAGTTCTTACACGGAAGAGATAACGCAGACCCAGTCGGCTAATCCCTTT